>JAOTUT010000011.1 GCA_029863735.1 Ignavibacteria bacterium | reverse complement strand
AGGTTTAGTTTTTAGTTTATTTTTGTTAATAGTCTCTCATTCAATATTTTAGTTCATATAAATTTCATTCTATAAACAATCACAAACATTAATAATCTAAGGAAGTGTGCAATGAAAAAATTAATTATTATGTCTCTTTTATTTTTCTGCTCTTTTGGTTTTGCCCAGGTAGAGTCCTTTGAGTCTGGCTACGTAGAAATGTTAAAGAAGGACATTCAGGAAAATTCCAGACAGATAGTTGCTGATAATCTAACTTTAACAGAAAAACAGGCAAAAATTTTCTGGCCGTTGTATGATGACTATGATGCTGCTTATGATAAGCTTGTTGATGAAAGAGTTAAAGTAATCGAAGATTATATGATGAATTATTACGGCCTGGACGAAGAAACCGGGAAAGCTCTAATTACAAAATCAATGGATCTGAAGCAGAAAGCTGTTGATATTCAAAAAGAATACATCAACAAAATGATGAAAGATCTTCCAGTTTCTGTTGTTGGAAAATTCTTCCAGATTGATAACAGGATAGCAGCTATTATTGATATAGCCAGAATGGCGAACCTGCCACTTGTTAGAGAAGAAGAAAAATAAAATTTTGATTCAAATAATAAACCCCCGCTAATACGGGGGTTTTGTTTTTGGCAGTTTACTTGTTTTCAAATTAAGCTTTTACCAAAAGCTTTCACTGTAAACACCGGACAGTGTGCCATTCTTACAACTTTTTCTGTAACGCTTCCAAGTAGCATATGCTCTAATCCCGTCAAGCCATGTGTTGCAATTACAATCAGATCCGTTGATTTTTCTTTTGCGAACTTAATGATATCACTTGCTGCATTTCCACCTTTAATAAAAATATCAGCTTTTATTTTATTTGATACTACGTCTTTTACCATCTTTTCAGTTCTCTTTCTACAGTCATCCTCAATTCCCGGGATTAAATCAAATATCGATGACTTGCCCGAAAGTGAAAAGGCAGGATGCATAGTTTCTTCGATTATATGGAGTACCTGTAACCGTGAATTATAAGACTGAGCAATCTCTGAAGCATAAGCAAGTGTGTTCTTTGAATAATTGGAAAAATCAACCGGAACCAGAATATTATTAATCTGGGCTGTTGGTTTTGGCTCCTTCAATTCCCGAATAGTGAACACGGGACAAGCCGCCACCCTAACAACCTCTTCTGCAGCACTGCCAAGGAGCAAATGTCCCAGCCCTCTTCTGCCGTGCGTACCCATAACAATCAGATCAATATTCTTCTCTGATGCATATTCAAGAATAGCGGGCGCAGCTGATATTCCTCTCTTTGTTGCAGTAATTATATTCATGTCGTCAGAGCCTTGCGAATCGACAATCTTATTGAGCTGTTTCTCAGCTATATCTTCCAGTTTTCGTATCATTTCTTCAGTCTCAGCAAATTCCCCGCTCACAATGTTTGGCTGATCTTCAAATAATGTAATGACGTGTAAAACATGAATTTCAGCATCATATTTTTCTGCAAGAAAAACTGCGTGAGCCAGTGCCTGATTGGCACATCGTGAAAAATCAGTGGGAAATAAGATTTTTTTTATCTTCATAATATTTACCTCTCTTAAAATTGCTCTGCTTTGCCAGAAGGAGATTTTCTTTCTTAAAATTTAAGGTATTACCCGGATAAATGGAAGTTTGAGTAAGCTGATTATATTTAATACTATTATTTCAAAAAGATTATAGAATTATGTCAACCCTCGTCATCACATCTACTGTTCTAATCACTCTTGCGCTGATATTTTATTCCCTTGGTGTTTGGTCAGAAAGGATAGTCAGATATCTGAAGCCCTGGCATATTGTTGCATTCTGGATTGGATTTATATTTGATGTCTCCGGCACTTATACAATGCACTTGCTAGCTAAAGGACCGTTTGATATTACAGAACCACACACATTAACCGGGCAGATTGCCCTTTGGCTGATGTTAGTCCATGCTACATGGGCAACAAGAGTAGTTATAAAGAATAATGAAAAATTGCGGGTGCGCTTTCACAGATTCAGCATAATCGTCTGGCTGATTTGGTTAATACCATATTTTGGAGGAATGTATCTCGGAATGAGCGGATAGCTACCACCCAATATTATTCCTTCAGTTTATCTTTAAACACCTTTTTGAACTTCTCAACCTTGGGCGCAATAACAAAAGCGCAGTAACCCTGGTTTGGATTATTATTATAATAATCCTGATGATAATTCTCTGCCGGAAAGTAATTTGTTAGTGGTGATATTTCTGTAACGATTGGATTATCCCACGCGCTGGATTTATCAAGCTCTGATTTATATTTTTCAGCAATCTGTTTTTGTTCTTCATTGTGATAAAAAATAACCGAGCGATATTGCGGACCAACATCATTTCCCTGTCTGTTTAAAGTTGTTGGGTCGTGTGTTTTCCAGAATACTTCCAAAAGTTCATCATAACTGATTATTGATGGATCATATGATATTTGTGTAACCTCGGCGTGACCGGTTGTGCCTGAGCAAATTTCTTCATATGTGGGATTAAGAAATTTGCCGCCCGCATAACCAGAAACAACTGAATAAACGCCATTTAAGTTTTCGAAAATTGCTTCGGTACACCAGAAGCACCCCGAACCGAAAGTTGCTTTCTCTAATCCTGCTTCATTCATTGGAATACCTTTATTGTTTGTTTTTTCAGATTGAGCATTTGTTTCCTTTTCTACACACCCATTAAATACCAGAAAAAGACTAAACATTAACGAAATAAGATATCGAAGTCTGTTCATAATAATACCTTTAAAATAAATATTGTTTGTTGTGAAGTTGTAAGTTTATTAATTGATCGACTAGATAAATTTTCACGAACTAATATCTTAAATTTTTCGGACTTAGAAATCACGAAAGTTTAACGTTCTTTTAACATTTTAATGATATCACACTAACCTTTTGAAGGTTTACAAGATTTGATCTTTGGTTGGCAGTTTCTGAGTTTCAAGTATTTATTAGAAGACTACCCTGTTGGTTTTGGCTGACAATCTGTAGTATTAAAATGGATTGTTTTGGAGCTGGCCTCAACCGAAATGATTTATTATCCAGATTTAGCCATATCAACAGATTTATAAATGTTTAAGACTGTATCAATTTTCACTTTTTGAAAAACTTGCATAACATTTTCTGCAAGGCCTGAAAGCTTATAGTCTCCACCTCTGTTTGTAGTCGTTGCTAATCCGTGAATAAGCATTCCAATTCCCCAGCTAGAAATGAATTTTACGGAGGAGAGATCTACTATGATACAATTCACCTTTTGCTCAAGTGAATTCAGAACCGCATCCTGAAATTCTTGTGCTTCATATCCTAAAACCTGATCAACATCAAATTTTATAACTGAATATTTGTCTTCAATGTTTGAGGAAAGTCTCATTTTATTCCCTTTTCAAATTAAACAATGGAAAAAACAACCCAATGCTAGGTTTAATTTTCTAAATAATTACTTAAAAACAAAATGATTGTTTTTCTAATTTAAGGAGGAAAATCAATGATAAAGTTAATTTTGTCCTGTGGTGGTTCCTTAATAAAAATTTATTGGGACGAAGAATAATTTCTTGTAGCAATCAAGACTAATAAATTCACACAGAACTATAGTTGCTTCTTATCAATTAATACCATATTATTCAATGGTATTGTTTATAACTGTTTCATGAAATATCGATTGACAAAGCTAATCGGTATAATATTTAATTCTTAATCAAGAATATTTTTATAACCATAAATTTATATCGGGTGAAAAAAGAGTTGAATTAATAAATTACAATTGAAACCTGACTAAAAAGAGGTTCAAATTGTATAATTAGATTCAATTTCCTTTGCATAGTAACTTCGGAATTAAACCTTCCGCTTACCTTCAAATCTTAAAATATTTTAATAATAATTATTGATCAATTAATTCTTTTAGAAAGGATCACTTTATGCATGTGCCTATAACACGTTTACTTTTCGGGCTTATTCTTGTCTGCGGAATTTATTCCACAACTTTTGCTCAGCAAATGGCTGTTGGGCTTCAGGATTTATCTGTCGGTGCTGATGTTATCATTACTGGCAAGGTTACTCAACAATCTTCAAGCTGGAATGATGACAACACTCGTATTTATACCAAAGCAACAATTCAGGTTGATGAATACTTAAAGGGTATTAATAATGGCAGTTCAATTACAGTCACTTATCTTGGTGGTGAGGTTGGTGATGTTGGAGAAATGTATTCTCATATGCCAAGGTTTCAGGACAACGAAGAGGTTTTAGTCTTCCTGAAAAAAGATGAGAAGGGCTCCGACTACAAAGTCTTTAATGGAGAAAATGGGAAAATCAGTGTCATCAACGATCCAAAAACCGGGGAGAAGGTTACAACTTCAAATGTGCAAATCAATTCCCTTAAGGCACAAATCAAAAATTACGTAAATAACTAATAAACAATTTACTGTTGAAACCTTTACCAAAAATATCAGAGGCTAAAATGAAAAATTTTTTAAATAAGAGTTTTTATTTATTAATACTAATAACTCTTTTCATTAACACAAATATTTACTCACAATCTAACAACAACTCATATGTTTTTAATGGCGAAACCAGTAAAGTAGGAATAACCGATGCACAAGCAACAGACCCAACTGCTTGGCAATATTTTGATAATTCATCTTTTACCAATGATAGCATATCTGTTGAAGCCTGGGTATATCTCATAGGAGAGAACCTGGGTGTCAAAATGCCTATCGTTTATCGAACTCTTAACGATGGACACGAAACATTCTCGCTTTATATAAAGGACAGAGTTGCTTATTTCTCTATCGGAAATGGTGTTGGAGAAGTTAACACATTAAGTCAACCACTAATTCCCGCATTCCGTTGGACTCATCTTGTTGGTACTTATGACGGGAATAACTTAAAGCTCTACTATGGCGGAGATATGGTTGACGAAGAAGCCGGGGTTACTTTGGGTGCTGGTCATAATTCTGGAAATGGCGAACTATATATTGGAAAATCTGAAGAGGGTGCATTTAGAGGGGTGATGGACGAAGTAAGAATCTGGAGATTTGCTTTGCAGGATAACCACATTAATAATTCCGGTGGTAATGGTACTCCTTCTGAAAACTTTCCGCAGTCAATTGCAGAATATCTTAACGGACGCTGGTCTTTTACAGAATTGAATCTTAATACAAACTTAGCAGAAGATTATTCGGACTTCAATAATGACCTGATAATAGAAGGTATTACGGAAATTGTAGACAGCAAACACCCTCCATTCTTCGTTGTTAACTCAACTGGTGATGCGCCCGACTTATTTCCTGGAGATGGAACGGCCGATGCAGGAAACGGAGAGGTTACTCTTAGAGCTGCAATACAAGAAGCAAATGCTCTGCCTGGATACCAGATAATTTATTTCTATATTCCCGGAAGCGCTCCCTACATAATTCAACCTGCTACAGCTTTACCAAATATAACCGAGCAGGTGTATTTAGAAGCAACTGTACAGAGTGGATATGCTGGTTCACCTGTGGTTCAAATAAATGGTGCTAATGGTGGTTTGACGATTACCGGAGGAGGAAGTACGGTACAGGGACTTTCTATTAATAGTTCAACGGGATATGGCTTAATACTTACTTCCGCTGGAGGGAATAATATCGAATCAAATCATATCACAGGAATTAATATAAGTTCTCCGGACAACAACGTTTCCAACAATGTTTTTTCTAATTCGAATGTTGGTGTTAACATATCCGATGGTGCTGGAAATTCAATTTTATCAGACAATATAATTTTGGGAAACATTGTTGGGTTAGAATTAAATACTTCCAATTTTGCACTAGCCCAAGAAAACAATATCTCTAATAATGTAGGCGATGGCATAATTATTAACGGGGGTGGAAATACTGTTAGTAATCAAATAATTTCTGATAATGGCGGTGTTGGAGTCTTAATAACTTCTGGTGGAAATAATAGTATTCTAACTGCTAATACAATTTCAGGAAATGCTATCTCTGGAATAGCGTTAAATACATCCGCCTTTACATTAACAGATGAAAATACGATTTCAAACAATGTTGGCAATGGTATAGTTATAAATGGAAGTGGGAATAATATTAGTAATCAATTGGTTTTTAACAATGGTGCTTCTGGTGTTTTTGTTGCGACAGGAAATAACAATTCAATTTTAAATAACTCTATTTATGGTAACGCAACTCTGGGAATTGAGTTAACTGCTGGTACAAATGATTCACAACAATACCCAATGCTGAACATTATGTACACCTGGCAGGATGAGACTGCCTTGCCTGAAATAAAGGGTGGAACGGCAATTCAGGGAACTCTTAACAGTACCCCTGATAGTTATAAAATTCAATTTTTTGCTAACTCAAGTACGAGTATTAGCAGAGAAGGAAAGCGTTTCCTGAGCGAGATGGAGTTAACGGTTGATGATTTTGATATAACCGGCAATGCAGATTTTTTTGCTAATCTTAAAGATGCTGTTATGCCTGAGTTGGATGGAGAAGTAATTGGTGCTACAGCAACTAGGCTAGATATTAATGGTAATCCCCTAAGCACTTCTGAATTTTCTCCCTCGATTGAAAGAGCAACAGATGAGGGCGACCATTATTTAGTCAACACAACTCTTGCGGGAATTCCATTGCACTGGACAGATGGAAACGGCGATTATCAAGTGGCCGCGTCCGTAGCAAATTTGGGTTATGATGATGAAGTACAAAATGGATTTAATACCTGGAGTGCTTTGGAACAAATTAATTATACACGAAACAATTATCCTAATTCTGAAGAATGGGGTGGAAACGCTGATGGAATTAATAATATAGTTTGGATTCCCACTACCAGTGAATGGGAAGGAATAACTGAAGCTCCAACAAACGTTGTTGCTATAACCAGAACCAGATATAACGTATTGAATGGTGCGATGATTGATATTGATATAGCATTCAATGGAGATCCTGTTTCTCTCGTTACCGGTGAGCATTTTTATTGGGACACTACAGGGGACCCGAATGCTCTGGATGTTCAGAATGTTGCCACACATGAAATAGGGCATTACTCAGGACTGGCTGATCTGTATAATCCGGGCGATTTTAGTTACGTGCTGAAAATGAAAAATAATAACCAGCTGGCTACAATGTATGGTCGAATTGCTAATGGTGAAACTTATAAGAATACATTGCATCCTGGCCCTTCCGATCCAGACTGGTTTGCTAATCAATTAGATATAACAAAATATGATATAGGCGGAATAAATTATATCTACAATAATCTCGGTGATGTTTACTATGATATTGTATTAGTCTTCGATGGCACAACTAATTTTACATCATCAGACGTTCTCAATGGCTTCGCTCCCTCACAAAGCGCTGCTATGGAACTTGTGTACAAATTAAGGCTTGGTGATAACGTGGGCTGGGTGAACGGTCCAGTCACAGAAAATTTGGGAAATGATTTCACATCAAAATTAAATAGCTTAAATGTTTTAGAACCTAATGCTACTGGAAACCTTGCAGAACGAATATCAGCAGCTGAACAATTATTTTCTGCTACCTCGCTTAACAAGAAGGTAATAATATTATTTAGTGCAGGTGAAATTTCTCCGTTCTCATTAATTACAGAACTGAATGTTGACCCCGATATAAGAATTTTTACATTTGGATTTGAAGGATTGAATGAGAGCCAGGATTTGATGAGTTGGTTAGCCAATGAAACCGACGGAGAATATTACCAAATGGCAAGCACCACTGAAATAGGTGCGGCTACAAATATAATTTGGCTTCGTTTACTTGGCGTACAGATTTCGTACCTCTCCGAAGAGATTACAAGCGAATACTTTGTAAATGATCCGGGTTTGCAATGGCAAGGTGGATTACAATGGCAAGGCGGACTGCAGTGGCAAGGTGGATTACAATGGCAAGGCGGACTGCAGTGGCAAGGTGGATTACAATGGCAGGGTGGTCTGCAATGGCAAGGCGGATTACAATGGCAGGGTGGTCTGCAATGGCAGGGTGGAACTCTTGAACTGGGTCTGCAATGGCAGGGAAGTGAATACGACCTTGTAGTGCTGCCTCCAGGTGTAACTTTCGATGAAAGCAATCCGGTTGTTCCCCCGGGTGCAATTACCGAGGATAATTACCAATCATTCCCTGAGTATGGTGTTGAATTCTTCGATGGTTACCATGGTGCTTCACAATTCAATAAACCTTATAAGTTCTTCAAGGTTAATAATCCCGGAATCGGTGCATGGAAATATGCAATACTAGAAGTTACACAGCCGGACACTACAGAACCCTTGAGAGTTTATATGGCCAATGAAGCTGATTTGGTACTAGAATTCTTTACGGATCAGGAACGATACATTTTAACCAATGATCAAAATAATAACCCAATACCTGAGGAAGTTGTCTTTACTGCAACGCTTAGGCAGGGAGGTGAATCAAGTGAGACTGGCGATGATACAAAAACTGTTGGTGAACCGGTTACCGATGCTTTAATTGGTATACAGGTTACTGCTCCAGATGGTCAAGTTGTAGTCGGTCCTTTGACACATATTGGAGATGGTGTATATACTTTAACCCTGGTAACAACATTGTTAGGTAATTATGATGTGAGTGTAATTGCTTCTGATAACGTTCCTAACGGAAATGTAAGAAACAGTCAGTATGTAATCACTACCGAACATTCATTTTATGTTTCACCGTATGAAAAACCTACAGAACTTACTGGTAAATTATATATTCAATATGCTTATAATGAACTGCTCGCTCTTCAAGAAGAATATTGTCCATCAAATAACAATTGCACTTGGGATAATAGCACAAAGAAAGATATAAATAATGCCATCTCTTATCTCGAGACAGCTCTTACTTACTTCGAAGCGGATGGAAATCACTTGAAAACGAATAAGGGTTTAAACTTTTATGATAAAGTAACGTCTGCAACTAATAAAATTTATTCATACATAAGCAGTCCTGATTTTGGATCAGAAATAGATCTTTCTTTATATTACTTAATAACGGGTTCATATAAATTGGCTGTTATTGTAAGAGATGAAGCAGAAGAGCCCGGAGCTTGTCAGGTTTCTAATTGTGAGGAACTGCTCAAAAATGCAAACTCAGAATTGGGAAAAGCAATTGATGAAAATAAGCAACATAATTATGTATACATATTTAACCACCTGACAAATTCCTGGAAATTTGTTATGAATGCGATGGGTGCTAATTTGAGGAAAGTCGGCGGCGAGGAAGAAGTTAGCCTGACACCAACAGAGTATGGTTTAGATCAAAATTATCCTAATCCGTTTAATCCGGCAACAACAATAAACTATCAACTACCTGAGAATAATCAGGTTAGCTTAAAAGTGTATGATATATTAGGTAACTTAGTTTCAACTTTAGTAGATCAACAAATGGATGCTGGCTACCATTCTATTAGCTGGGATGCAAGTCAGCTGGCAAGTGGTATATATATATATAGAATTATCAGCGGTTCATTTGTGTCGACTAAGAAAATGATACTAATGAAGTAAAGTCTTTAGCCCCTGGTTTCTAACTGAGATCGGGGGCTATTTCATTTTCCAATTAAATCTGCTATTTTCAAATTCAGTAATACACATCTCAAGTGTAAATAAAATAAATAATCAATTTTCGGGGCTATCAATATCTTTTTTATGATCAGGGTAATTCTTTTTTTATTAATTTCTTTTCTTTTATCTATTTCTAATTTGTTATCACAGAGTGATTTTATTTTCAATCACCTAACTATTGATGATGGATTATCACAGAGTTCTGTAACCTGCATCCTGCAGGATAAAAATGGCTTTATGTGGTTTGGTACACAGGACGGTTTAAACAGGTACGATGGGTACAATTTTAAAATATTTAAAAACAATCCTGACGATTCTTCCAGCTTAACAAGCAATTTCATTTTTTCAATCATTGAGGATCAATCCGGCACACTTTATATTGAAACTCAAGGCGGTGATTTCCATCATTACAATCCAAGATCAGAATCATTCCAAACCATTAACAACAATCAGATTGATTTCGAGAAAGCGAAAGTAAGTACTGTCGGGGCACTGCTTTACGAATCTAATGGCATTAAATGGATCGGTGGTCTAAGCAAGGGCACCGGACTAGAGCGGATTGATACAAAGTCAGGTAAGAGCAAAGTGTTCAAACATAATCCTGCTGATCCATCGAGTCTCAGCGATGATAAAGTTTACTCGGTATTTCGAGATCGTGCAGGAAATTTATGGATCGGAACATTTAATGGTCTTGATAGACTTGATGAGTTAACAGGAAAATTCATTCATTACAGAAACAATCCAAACGATCCAAATAGTTTAGCCGATAATTGGGTCTGGCCTATTTATGAAGATTCCCGCGGGTTCTTATTAATCGGAACTGTTAGGAATGGTTTAAGTATGTTTGATCCAAAATCCAATACATTCTTAAATTATAAAAATGATCCTAATGACCCGACAAGCATAAATGATAATTTTGTTTTCTCCATTTATGAGGATCGCAGCGGGGTAATCTGGATCGGTACAAATTTAAACGGTATTAATTATTTTAATCCATCTACACAATCATTCGAACACTATAAACACGAACCTAGAAATAAAAATAGTCTCAGCGATGATGTAGTATTTTCAATGCTTGCAGACAGACATGGAAATTATTGGATTGGGACAAAAAGTGGTGGGTTAAATAAGTTTGATTATAGCAAAAAGATATTTACCCATTATTTGGAAAATCCACAAAACCCAAATGGTTTATTAAGTAATTCCATCCAATCATTATTAGAAGATAAGTCGGGAAATATTTGGATTGGAACTTACAGCAGTGGTTTAAATGTATTAAATCCTGAAACCGGTGTCTTTGCCCGGTATACGAATAACCCTTCAGACCCTAATTCATTAAGTGACAACAGGATTTATTCGTTGGTTGAAGATAAGAGGGGCAACATCTGGATCGGAACATATGGGGGTGGTTTAAATAAACTTGATAGAGCAACGGGAAAATTTTTCAGATATCAGTTCAATGAAAATGATTCTAACTCAATTAATTCAAATGCGACCTGGTCACTTGCCATAGATGATGACGGAAATTTGTGGGTAGGAACTTTTGGTGGCGGTGTGAATGTGCTAAATCTGCAAAATCAAACATTCACTTATTTTAATAACAATCCTGATGATTCGACAAGCATTGCAGATGATAACATTATCAGAATATTTAAAGATAGTAAAGGAAATATTTGGGTCGGCACCACTAAAGGACTTTGCAGGTATTTGGAGGAAACCAAATCCTTTAAAAACTATAATGAAGAAAATGGGTTAGCAAATAATTTTGTTTACGGAATACTAGAAGGTATCAATGGGAACCTGTGGATAAGTACAAATAACGGTTTGTCAAAATTTAATCCTGGAAAAGAAACATTTAAAAACTATTATGCTCAGGATGGTCTGCAAGGCAATGAATTCAATCAGAATGCTTTTGCAAAAGATTATAATACAGGACGCCTTCTTTTCGGAGGGCCAAATGGCTTTAATGTTTTTGATCCTGATAAAGTTAGAGGAAATACGTTTGTACCCCCGGTTGTTTATACAAATTATATAAGATATAATTCTGACGATGAAGAAGGCAAACCAATTTTTGAAAATGGAATTTCAGTCAGAGACAGCATCCTGGTGACATATAAAGACAACATTGTTACCTTCCAGTTCGCTGCGTTAAGCTATTACAATAGTTCCGATAACCAGTACCGATATAAGCTGGAGGGGTTTAACGAAAACTGGATACAGCTTGGAAATAATCATACGGTAACATTCACTAACCTTTCTCCCGGAGATTACAAGCTTATTGTTACCGGATCCAACAATGATGGGTTGTGGAATGATGAAGGAAGATCTTTATTTATTGAAGTAACCCCCCCCTGGTGGCGAACAAATATTGCTTATGCAATTTATGTTATCACGTTTTTTAGCCTCTTGTATGGAGTACGAAGAGTTGAAATTAATCGACGCGAACAAAAAACAAAGTTAAGAGAAAATGAATTACGTCTGAAAGCCACAGAAGCAGAGAAACGCGCTATTCAAATTGAAAATGATCGGAAGACCAAAGAGCTCGAAGAAGCAAGAGCACTTCAGCTATCAATGCTGCCAAAGGAATTGCCAAAACTTCCTAACCTTCAGATAGCCGCATTTATGAGAACTGCAACAGAAGTTGGTGGAGACTATTATGATTTTATTGTTCAGGAAAATGGTGCTTTAAACATCGCCTTTGGTGATGCAACCGGACACGGACTTCAGGCGGGAACTATGGTCACATTAATGAAGGGCTTTTTTACATCTGATTCATCAAAACTTGGTCTAAAAGAATTTATGACCCATTGCAGCCGTGTTATTAAAGATATTAAGCTTGGCAGAATTCTGATGTCATTCAGTTATTTAAAAATTGAAAACAATAAACTTCAGATAACCAGTGCCGGGATGCCTCCGATTTATTACCATAATAAAGAGACCAATCAAGTAGAAGAAATAATAATACAAGGAATGCCTTTAGGTGCTATGAGGAACGCATCGTATAATGTTATTCAAAGAGAATTAAAGAGTGGCGATACAATTTTATTGCTCACCGATGGTTTGCCCGAACAAATGAATCCTAACGAAGAAATGTTTGATTATTCTCGTGTTAAAACAAGTTTTAATGATGCTATCAATAATCAGCCTGATGAAATAATTAATAAGCTGGTCACTGCGGGTGATGATTGGATGAATGGAAGGATTCAGGATGACGATATCACCTTTGTTGTAATCAGGGCAAATTAAATCCCGGAAATGAAAGATTATTTAAACACATAACGGAAAAATACATTATATTCCAAATGTCCCTACGGTCTTATTAATAATTTGTAGCTATAAATTAGTCAGAAAGTATTTTGATGAAAAAAAATGTAGAACTGGAAATTAAACTACCCTACATCCCTGATATTGAGCTGGTTGCCATTGAAAGCCTGCAGATAATGGGTAAACATTTAGGAATTTCCGATGATAAGATTGGTGAAGCAAAGATCATCGTTACAGAAGCAATTATAAATGGACTGGAACATTCGGGTGATATAAATCCTTATGTACAGGTTGAGTTCAGTATGGATAAGGAAAAATTAATCATCCTGGTAACTGATTTTGGACGGGGTTTTGAACCTGATGAAGTTGAAGATCCGAAAATTGCCGATAAGATTCATAGTGACCGTAAAAGAGGATGGGGTCTTAAACTGATGAAATCAATGTCAGATGATATGATTATTGAATCCGGACCGAATGGAACAAGAATAACAATTACTAAAAATTTAACCTAATTGGAGACAATTAATGAGCACAGAATTTAGTTTGGTTACAGAATTACATGATAAAACACTTGTAATTAAAACTGATGGATATATCAACGGTCCTGGCGGTGAAAAAATTGTCCAGGAATTTGAAAAACATAATGAAATTAATAAACTGATATTAAATCTTGAAAAATCTAAGGTTGTTAACTCAATTGGTATCTCTCATCTGATTGAAGTTATTGAGAAATTAAACCAGTCAAACGGCAAGTTGGTTTTTACCAATCTTGATCCTACAATTGAAAAAACTTTTACTATTATGGGATTGTTTCAGTTTGCCGAAAAAGCAGATAATGTTGAGCTGGCTTTAAAGAGTTAATTTTATTTTAAACTAAAGCATTTGAGTATTAGCTGTTATTGCATTTAATATTAATTCAGTGATCAACTTAGTTAGCTTGCTTTTGATTTGAACCTCAAAAGTAATTTTCAATTCTTTACAAACTATTAATTTAAGTGGATAATAATAACCTTGTAGAAAAACTTTCTCTGCAGGTTGGGTCATTTCAGGAAGGATTTGAAATCCTCTGTAAATCATTCAGCTTTGATGAGATGGTGAAAAACTTCCTGCATCTTATGCGTGGAAATTTTATTGTCTCGGAAATATATGCTTATCATAAAAAACAAATTGATTCTGAATGGGAGATTGTCGCATCAAAGAAAAATATCGATCCTTCCGAGTTAGAATATTTTAAAGAATTAAATAAAATTTCTCTTCAATATTTTGAAAATCAAAAATTCGACGCCTCAATTATACTTCCTTTATCAGATAAATCT
>JAOTUT010000310.1 GCA_029863735.1 Ignavibacteria bacterium | reverse complement strand
TTTGGCTTAATTCTTTTTCATCAACAGTGACTGCTTCATTTCTGGAGCCAGATTGATTGCTTTGTAAGAGAATATTAGCTGCAAGCAAAATGACTGCTACAGTAATCAGTACAACAAGTAAATTCTTCTTGAATTTAAAGGAAGGCATCATTGAAATCTAGAGATCAACGATGCTTAAAATCGGGTTTTCGTTTTTCGAGAAATGCAGCAGTACCTTCTTTGAAATCTTCAGTTCCACAAGTAAGAGCAAATAGGCTCGCTTCATAAGCTAATCCTTCGGTCAAAGAAATATTATCAGTAGCTTTTACAGCTTTTAAAGCAAAACGAATTGCCTGCTGTCCTTTGGAAGAAATCTTATCAGCTAATTCAAAAGTTTTAGTAACTAAATCAGCTTGAGGATAAACTTTATTTACAAGACCTATTCTTAAAGCTTCTTCGGCTGAAACCATATCACCGGTTAAAATCATTTCTAATGCTCTTGCAGAATTAACGACACGGGCAAGCCTTTGTGTTCCACCATAGCCTGGAATTATTCCGAGATTGATTTCAGGCTGCCCAAACTTTGCATTCTCACTTGCAATTCTAATATGACAAGCCAATGCTAACTCGCATCCACCACCAAGTGCAAAACCGTTTACTGCAGCTATTACTGGTTTATCAAGTGTTTCAATTTGTCTGTAAACTCTGTTTCCTTTTTCAGAAAATTCTTTTGCTGAAATAACATCAAGCTTATTTAGCTCACCTATATCAGCACCAGCAACAAATGCTTTTTCACCGCTGCCTGTTATAATAACAGTGAATATTTCGGGATTGCTTTTTATCGAATGAAAAACATCTTCCAGTTCAGAAATAGTTTGACCGTTTAATGCATTTAGTTTATTGGGTCGATTTATTGTAACTACTCCTGTATGATTCTTAATTTCAAATAGAATATTTTGATAGTTCATTTTATCACCTCACAGATTTACATATAATGGAAGTCTTACTTTTAAATTGATCGAAAAATATTGATTTGATTCATAGTAAGTGTAGTTTGCCATAATTTCCAGTATGAACATCGATAGTCCTGCACCCAAGGTTCCACCAAATTTCCAAAGATCTTCATTATAGTTTATCTTATTGGCATCAGCTTTAAACTCATTCAGCACATGAAAATAAGTATATGATGCGGATCCTTCAACAACAGGAATTAGCAAAACAGCACTCTCTACAAGCGGGCCGAAATAATATCTTATACCAAGTGATGCAGGTACTATCGTAGTTGAGTAATTGGTGTAATCTGATTCCTGATAGAAATCCTGCGAACCGGGAAATTGTTCATATCCTAATCGGGCGAAGATAAAAAATGGAAGATTGTCGCTGTCTGTGTATGAAACGTCAACTATTAAACCATAACCCAGGTCAGTTGAATTAGCAAACTGACCCACAGGGAAACGAGGTCCGACGCCAGCAGCAAGAAAAACACCAACAGCTTTGCTTACAGGAGGATCCCCTGCAAATACTGCTTGTTGAAAAATTAATATCAACAAAAAAATATATCTGCTCAATTTTCTGATCATTGTATTACAAAATTAAACAATTTTTCAAGCATACTTGCAGATAATTATTCCACTTCTTCATTTTGGTAGATGTCAGTCCCAATTCCATACTTTTTCACAAGATCACCGCCAAAAGTTCCTGTTTGAAATACAAGAAATAGAATCACGACTGCAAGAACCATGAAGACGTATTTAATCATACCAACAAATTTTTTCTTGATCACCGCAAAAATCCGTAAACCGCAAACGATTGCAGAAAACCACAATAAATATGTTGCATTACTTTGATGATAATTTAGTAATGCAAGACTCTCATCCGTCCAGAATACAAAATTTGCTGCAGCTTGATGGCCAGTTAATACAGCAAGTAAGGAGGTTACAACACCAAGAGACAAGACAAGCAAAGCCGATTTAGTAATAAACTCCTTTTTGAAAACAATTCCAATTATTTCAAGTACTGAATATGTTGTAAGCAATGCCACCGGAAAGTGAACGACTTTAGGATGAATGTCAGCGAGAAAATTTGTATCCAATTAATTTTTCCTATTAATTCTAATTTTTAGCCACATAAAACAGAACCACCATTGACGTTTAGAATTTCCCCGGTAATATGAGATGCAAGAGGTGAAGCAAGAAATAGAACAGGTCCTGCTATCTCTTCGGGCTTAGCAATTTTTTTTAAAGGAATATCGGCGATCACTTTTTTGTTCGTTTCAGAATCCGCTAAAGAATCGGTAGTCATATCAGTTATCACCCAGCCAGGAGCAACACAATTAACAGTTATGTTAAACTTACCCAATTCAGAAGCCAGTGACTTTGTTAATGAAATCATTCCTCCCTTGGAAGCTGCGTAGTGAGAATGAAACGCTTCGCCCCTCTGGCCTGCTGTTGATGCAATATTGATGATTCTACCAAAATTACTTTTTTTCATACCAGGCACAACTAATTTTGTCATCAGGTAAGTGCTTGTAAGATTGATATTCATCATTTCATTCCATTGTTCAAGAGTCATCTCATCAATTGCTGCTTCTTTCCAGATACCTGCATTGTTTACAAGTACATCGATATGGTGGTAGTCATTCAAGACATTTCCAATAACTTTTTCTATATCATCAGTATCAGAAAGATCTATTTTGTAATATTTGAGTTTTGACGAGCCAACATAACCAGAAACAACTTTTTCAGCTTCTACTTTTGCTCTTTGAAATGTGAAGGCAACATTTGCACCCGATTTCAGAAAAAGTTCAACACAGGATTTACCAATTCCGCGTGAACCGCCTGTGACTAATACATTTTTATTTTCAAGAGTTATCATTTTTTAGTATTTCACTTTGTATAAAAATAAACCTTTAGCAGGGACTGCATCAGCCGCAACACCTCTATCTTTTTGATTGAATATTTTCTGTAAATAATTCATCCCTTCTTCAGAAGAGTGTGCTTTTAGTAAGGAGCCAACAATTGCCCTTACCATTCCGTATAAAAATCTGTTAGCTTCAATATAAAAAATAAAAAAGCTTTTTTGTTTTCGCCACCTCGCTTCGTAAACTTCACAAATTTTGTTTTGAACTTTGGTATTCGTTTTACTGAAAGAAGTAAAATCATGGATCCCTACTAATGCAGTTGATAACTCATTCAGCTTATCCTGATTGAAATCTGAAAATAAAGTATACGAATAACGTTCAAAGAAAGG
>JAOTUT010000309.1 GCA_029863735.1 Ignavibacteria bacterium | reverse complement strand
GCAAACATAGCATATGTTTGGCAAATTAATAAAATTCATAACCTCTCTGTCGGTTCAACTCTTCAGTTGCTTAAGACAGATTACGTTAGGAGAAATCCCGATGGCGGTACGGCACTGGAGCAATATTCATATAAACCATATCAGATTGATGGCTATATAAATGAGAAAATGGAGTTCGAGGATATGGGTATGATTATTAATCTCGGGGCAAGATTTGATTATATAAATACCAACCGAAAAGTACTTGTTGATATAACTCAAAATTCTAATCCTAATGCAACTGTCGAAGATGCTAAGGCTGAATTCTACGTTACACCAAGACTTGGTATAAGTTTCCCTATAGCTGATAAAGCTGCAGTCAGATTTGGCTATGGCCATTATTTTCAATTCCCAAATTATTATAAAGTGTTTCAGGGAACATATTATGTAGAAGCCACAGGTGAGTACAGACCAAATCCTCAACTTGAAAATACACCAATTGCGTCTTCAATGATCGAGCCTGAAAAAACGGTTAATTACGAATTCGGACTTCAGACTATGTTAGGGGACTTTGTGTCACTTGATGTAACAGCTTTCTACAGGAAAACAAATAACCTGGTTGGAATAATTTTAAATGAGACAACTGAAGGAAAAAGATTCCAGGAGATGGGGAATATTGATTATGCTACAGTAAAGGGAATTGAATTTTCATTGAAGAAACATTTTTCAAATAATTTTTCTGCTTTCTTCAATTATACATTATCAAATACTCTTGTCAGCACTTCGATCTTATTTGAAAGGCCAACTGACGAATCCAGAACATTTCCAGCAAACTGGGACCAACCTCATGTTTTTCAAGGTAATATTCATTTCGAAATGAATAATGGATTTGGATTTTCGATGTATGGCAGTATAGCTTCCGGTTTTCCTTATACCCGGTCTTCATTTGATCCTAACGGTGAACGCTCTCCATCTGTTCATCAACTGGATTTAAACGTATTTAAGAACTTCGACTTCTTTGGATTTAAACAGCAGTTATTTGTTCAGATAATAAATCTAACTAATGACAGAAATGTTTGGTGGGTTTATGCTGATTCCGGAGTTGCCGGACAAGATGCAAATGAAGCCACTTCGTACGATTATACAAATAATCCCAGTATGTACGGTCCAGGACGAACGATACGACTGGGTATCAAGTTATGGAATTAGTATTATGATTAATAAAGTAAAGATTAAGTTTATATACTCAGTACTTTTAATAATTTTGTTATCTGTTTTGTTAATTAGAGCACAGCAAAATAATCCAATGGATAATACCCGGTGGAACAAACTGGATATCAATAAGATTGCAACAATTTTTAATAATGCAGGTATGCTGTGTGATGGGAATAACCAAAATTATAATAATGCAAGATCACCATCATTTGAATATCCACAGGGCAGCAGCAAAGAATATGGAACCTGTGTAGCAGTTGTCGTTGGTGCACCATTTCCACAAGATCCTGCAGTAGTTGGAGGAGTTAATCCTGAAAATTTTCCCTATCTTGATGGGACAATGGATGAAGGTCCTGCTGATTTTTGGAACGAAGAACATTTTGCCCCATATCCAGAGTTTGTAAATCCAACCAAAGCGTGTATCAGTACAGATCCAACATCATGGCCACAGACTTGGCCATCATCACTACCTAACTACTACCCGGTTGATGGAATGTCAGGCGAATTAATTACTAATAATAATCTTCCAACAGTACCAATTTTATTGGACCCTGAAACAGGATGGCCTGGTGCGGGACCCGATGGTAAAATCATTGCCGATCAGGAATCCTTTAGTTATGTGTTTGGCTGGGGTGGAACAGATCAAATTGGTTCTGGTAGTAGTCAAACTCGTTGGCTTCGCACTCAGATGATGATGAGGAGCATGGCTTGGGAAGGTTCACTTTATGAGAGCTTCATTGTCTGGGTATTTATAGTGCGTAACCCAACAGATAAACCTATTGTAGATATGTCTATGGGTGTGCATGTAGATTATAGTTTCTTTCCGGCCTTTATTCAGGGAATCGGACAAGACGATGATCGGCATTATTATGATCCGAATCTTCAGCTGGCTTATGGATGGGATGATAATGGTTATGAGGAAAATCCAGTTGGCGGTGGAACGCTTACCGGAGAAGAAATTGCCTGGGGCGGAGTTTTAATTTTACAAATGCCCGGTGGTGATGGTAAAGTAAAAGCCTATGATGCAACACATTTTTGGGAAGGACAGACTACAAATTCAGGAAGTGGTGGAAATCCTGAGATGTACTACAAGTGGAATTTGTTAAACGAAGACGATCCCCACGATAGTAATGGTGATGGTATTGATGATGATTTTGATCGCAATGGAATTCCTGATGAGCAGGAAGGTGGTCCTGGCTATTATGTGGGAACAGGAGCTGACGGATTACAGGTAATAGGCTCCGATAAATTTACACTTCAGCCAGGTGAAGTAGATACATTAATTTTTGCAACTGTTTTTGGCGGTACCGAGCAGGAAATAAAGACAAACTCTCAAAGAGCAATCTCACTCTATGAAAATAACTGGAAACCATTAAAAGCTCCGCCTCCTCCTATAGTTGAATCATTTATTGATGATAGAAAAGTTACTCTTGTATGGGGAACTGACAGTGAATATGACCCAAAGTTTGAAGGGTATAAAGTCTATCGTTCTCAGGATAATGGTCAAACCTGGGGCATAGAAAGTTTTACGGACTTTCAGGGAGGAACTCATTACATACCACTTGTCCAATATGATTTAGAAAATGGACTAAAAGGATATTATCAAACTTTACCTGAATATGCCTGGTTTTATCTGGGTGATGATAAGTGGAATGATTTACAATTCGTAGTTAGTGGAGACTCATTATTGGGATTTGATTTAGGTGACCACAAACTCTCATACTTTGAAGATGGAGACACGGTAAGCGTCTTTGTAGATAGGACTGTTCTTAATGGTATTGAGTACAGATATTATGTTGCTGCTTATGATTCAGGTAACGGAATTATAGGTCCGCTGGAAAATTCAGCAGCATCTAAACCAAATGAATACAACAATACTGTTAGTGTTCGTCCTGAGCTTCCCGTTGCAGTCGATAACCTGAATAATATTCGTGTGGTCCCCAATCCTTACTACGTTTCAGAAATATGGGAAACAAGCTGGAATGAACACATAATTCAGTTCACTGGTCTTCCGCAACAAGCCACCATTAAGATATTTAATTCCAACGGTGAG
>JAOTUT010000308.1 GCA_029863735.1 Ignavibacteria bacterium | reverse complement strand
CAAAGGAAACACGGTTATTTTCCAATTATCCTTCTCCTTTTATTAAAAAACTTGATTTTTCTAAGCATAAATTTCCTATACCTAAACGCAAAAAGCGATAGGACGGTAATCCGTTCTACCACTCTTTACAAAAAGGATTTTAATTTCGGCTATAAATGATTATTTCAATGCTACAGTAGCGCCAGCTTCTTCAAACTCTTTTTTGAGTTTTTCAGCTTCATCTTTTGATATACCCTCTTTTACTGTATTTGGTGCGCCATCAACAAGATCTTTAGCTTCTTTCAAACCTAAACCGGTATGTGCTCTAACTACTTTAATAACATTGATTTTCTTTTCGCCGGCAGCTTGTAAGACAACATCAAATTCTGTTTGTTCTTCCACAACAGCAGCTTCTCCACCAGCCATTGGACCTGCCATCATCATTGGTGCTGCAGCTGTTACTCCAAATTCATCTTCCAGAGCTTTTTTAAGATCTGCAGCTTCCATTAGGGACATCCCTTTTATCAAGTCTAATGCTTGAGTTACTTTTTCTGACATTTTATACTCCTGATTTTATTTACATTCATTAAAAAATTATGCTGCTTCTCTTTGGGAGATCTGTTCGACAACGCTAACTAGATCTCTCATAACAGCATTGATAGTCCCGACAATTCCTGATACAGGCGAATTGAGCGAACCCATTATACTTGCTATTAATTCATTCTTTGTTGGCAGAGTAGCTAATGTTTTCAATTGGCTGCCATCAAAATATTCTCCCTCAACATAGCAGGCTTTGAGAGAAAGCTTTTCTTTATCACCAAAATATTTATTGATGATTTTTGCCGGTGCAATTGGATTTGTTGTTGTGAAAGCAAACCCTACCATACCGGTTAAGTGATCTGCAATTTTATCGTACTTGCCCATTTCATCGAGAGCTCTTTTTACCAAAGTATTCTTATATACTTTGTACTGAACTCCTTCATTACGGAACTGATTTCGAAGCGAACTTATATCTTCAACATTAATTCCGTGATAATCGGTCAAGTAAACTGCAGAAGAACTCTCAAGTAGTTCTTTAATTTCAGAAATCATTTCTGACTTTTCGTTTCTGTTCATTTTACTCCCGTTTCAGTATTTAGTTAACGTGTCGGTTAGAAGCATTTATTTTTTGAGTGCGTAAAAATTTTTTAAACCTGACGGACCGTGTATACGTCTTTAGTAATTTTTAATCCTGGTCCCATTGTGCTTGACAAAAACAAACTCTTTACATACTGGCCTTTTGCAGAAGCCGGTTTCATTTTAATAATAGTATTAATGAAGGCTTTTGCATTGTCAATCAATTTATCATTTTCAAAATTTAATTTTCCAACGGATGTATGAACGATTCCTGTCTTGTCAACTCTGAATTCAATTTTACCAGCTTTAATTTCCTTTACAGCTTGTGCAACATCCTGGGTAACTGTTCCACTTTTTGGATTTGGCATAAGTCCTTTAGGTCCGAGTATTTTTCCAAGTTTACCAAGTTCACTCATAGAATCAGGTGTTGAAATGATTACATCGACATCTGTCCATCCACCTTTAATCTTTTCAAGATATTCTTCAAAGCCGGCATAATCTGCGCCAGCATCCAGAGCTTCTTGTACTTTAGCACCTTTAGAAATAACAAGTACCGAAACTGTTTTTCCAGTTCCGTGTGGAAGTGAAACAGTGCCTCTTAACATTTGATCAGCCTGGCGGGGATCAACTCCAAGACGCATTGCACAGTCCAATGATTCAACAAACTTTACTTTAGAAGCGTCTTTTAATAAAGCAACTGCTTCCTCAAGTGTATATTCTTTATCTTTTTTTATTTTCGACTGAAATTCTTTTTTTCTTTTTGTAATGTTCATTTTATATCCAAAATATATTTAGTTCAGAATTTTAGATTTAATCATCGACTGTTAGTCCCATACTTCTAGCAGTTCCTGCAATCATGCTCATCGCGTGATCAACATCGAATGCATTCAAATCTTTCATTTTAATTTCTGCAATTTCCTTTAACTGGGAACGAGTTACTTTTCCTACTTTCGTTCTATTGGATTCAGGAGATCCTTTCTCGACCTTAGTTAATTTTTTAAGAAGAACCGCAGCCGGAGGTGTCTTTGTAATAAATGTGAAAGACTTGTCTGAGTAAACGGTAATAACCACTGGAATTATCATTCCATCCTTATCTTGAGTCTTTGCGTTGAACTGTTTGCAAAACTCCATAATGTTCACGCCCTTTTGACCAAGTGCCGGGCCTACAGGTGGTGATGGATTAGCTTTACCAGCTGGTATTTGTAATTTTATAAAACTATCAATTTTTTTTGCCATAATTATTTACCCTGATCGAATAAAATTTATTTTTCTAGTTCTGCCTGTACGAAGTCGATTTCAACCGGAGTTTTTCTCCCAAAGATTGATACCATTACTTTCATTTTCATTTTTTCTTCGTTTACTTCCTGAACTGTTCCACTAAAGTTGTTAAATGGTCCATCAACTATTTTAACGAGATCACCATTTCTGAAAATAGTTTCCATTCTTTCGGTACTCTCGTTCTGTGTAATCCTACCCACAATTCTTCTTACTTCTTCCGGTTGAAGAGGGTTGGGCATATTACCCGTGCCTAAAAATCCCATTACGGATTGTGTTCTTAGAATAAATTCTTTAACCTGGTTATCAAGTTCAACTTGTACTAGAATATAACCCGGGAAAAAGTTTTTTGTCTTACTTCTTTTTTTACCGTCTTTAACTTCAAATACTTTTTCAGTGGGAACGAGTATTTCTTTAATCTTCGATTTTAGCTGTTCATTCTCCTGAAGTCCAGTTTCAAGAAACTGCTTTACTTTGTTCTCATGTCCAGAGAATGTTCTAACTACATACCACTTTGCTTCCATCAATAAACCTATTAAAATATTCCCTGCATTACCTGACTAATGAGCATATCTATTCCGTAAGCAAATCCAGCTAAAATAATGCAAACTACAATAACAATTTTTGTGGATTCAAAAAGCTCAGCCTTTGTTGGCCAAGTAACTTTTTTCATCTCCTTAACTACATCTTCAAAAAAACCTATTATTTTTTCTTTCATTTCTCTATCAATATTATTGGTTGCACGTCAGGAGGGACTCGAACCCCCAACCTGCGGTTTTGGAGACCGCTGCTCTAGCCAATTGAGCTACTGACGTATTATTTAGTTTCCTTAAATATTACGTGCTTGCGAGCAACAGGATCGTATTTTTTATATTCAACTCTTGCAGGATGTGTTCT
>JAOTUT010000307.1 GCA_029863735.1 Ignavibacteria bacterium | reverse complement strand
TAAATTAGATATTATGCTTTGTAAAATCAAACAATGGAAAATAAAATCTGCGTGTAAGCTTGTTTAAGCGAACATTTACAAAGAATCTGACGATCCTCGCTAATTTTTTCATAGTATTAATTTTTACTGTTTCAGGTTGCTCTGATAACAGAGAGGAATATTCAGGAGTTGTTTCAGCAGGATCCCCTGAAGCAGTCGGGGCAGGATTAGAAATTCTTAAGCAAGGTGGAAATGCCGTTGACGCCTCAATTGCTGTTGCATTTGCCCTCGCGGTAACAGAACCTGCACAAAGTGGATTGGGCGGACAGGCACAGTTCCTTGTTTATAAACCCGGTGAAGCGCCGGTAATAATAAACGGCACATCCTTTTCACCTTCACATCTGCCCGATGGTATTTCAAAAGATGATTTGGTAAAACATAAAGCGACTACTGTCCCTTCGTTAGTTAAAGTGCTCGGGTATTTATGGAAGCATTACTCTGCTGGTTCAATGGAATGGAATAATCTGTTAAAACCGGCTATCAGATTTGCAGAAGAAGGTTTTCCTTTAACTGAATTCAGACATAAAGTTTTAGAATATAACGCCGAAGAAATTAGAAGTGACTCCGTAATAGCAAAATTATTTCTGGGGAGTGATGGTTTATTAATTAATAATGGGGCACTCTGGAAACAACCTGTTCTTGCAAAAACATTAAAACTGTTAGGCAAAAATGGCTCGGATGATTTTTACACCGGCAACATAGCAAATAAGATAGCTGAAGATATGAAAATTAATGGGGGATGGATTACATTTGATGACTTAAGGAATGTTCGTGAACCAAAAGAGCCAAGACCTCTGAAAGGTACTTACAGGGGATATGACATTTATACAATGCCTCCGCCGGGAGGAGGCTGGGTGATTATTCAGGCGTTAAATATTCTTGAGCGATTTCCTTCAGATGAATTAAAGCTTGATAGCAAAAACAGGTTAAGAATTATTGCGCTAGCTCTTCAAATCGCTCATCAATCCAGAAATGAAGAACCGATAGGAGACTTGATAAATTATCAGCAAGATGTTAAGCTAAAAATTAGTAAAGATGAAGCAAAAAAAATGCTGGATAATTATTCAAAAGGAGAAACAACTCACTTTTCTGTAGTTGATAAAGACGGAATGGTTGTGAGTGCAACCTTAAGTATAAATAATTACTTCGGTTCGAAATCTGCAAGTCCGGATTTATGTTTTCTTTACAATGATTATATGAATGAATTTAAAATAAACGAACCAGCAAATCCCTTTAATCTTAGACCGGATGCAATGCCTTATTCCTCAATGACACCAACTATTTTGATGAAAGAGGGAAAACCTGTTATGGCAATTGGCAGCCCGGGAAGTGAAAGAATTATTTCTGCGGTGGTACAAGTACTAAGCTTGTGGATCGATGCTGGTTTAGGCATAGAAGAAGCTGTTGCATATCCAAGAATTCATGTTACACCAGATAAAGTTATCTACTTAGAATCAATTAATCTTGATCGAGATGAACTTTTTAATCTTGAAGAGATGGGATTTAGGTTTGAATCTCCGCCATCAGAAATAATAATTAATAAACTTAATCCATTCTTTGGAGGCATAAATGCTATTGCATACGAAATCTATGAATGGAATGGAGCTGCCGATCCAAGGAGAGATGGGGCCGTTGGTTACATTCTTAAATAAAATGAAATAATATTCAAATTAAAAAATATCGGAGGGAAAAGTGAAAGAATTCTTGAATCAATCGTATTTGGGTAATACAATAGAGGCTTATATAATTGCGCTTGGAATATTTATTGGCGGAATGATTCTTGTTAAAATCGCTGAAAAGATCGTCTTATTCAGATTGAAGAAATGGGCCGAAAAAACCGAAACAACGTTAGACGATTTTCTAATTAAACGTGTTGAAAAATCTATTGTCCCGCTTCTTTATTTTGGTGTTTTTTACGCTGCTATAACTAGTCTTACTCTCACTGATAAGGCAAAAAATATTATTGAGATAGCCTCACTTGTCGTATTAACATTTTTTATAGTGCGTTTTATTAGCTCGATAATAATGTTCACACTAACTTATTTTATCACAAAGCAGGAGAGAGGAGAAGAGAAGGCAAAACAACTTAGGGGTATGACCGTACTTATAAATATTTTTATCTGGGCAATCGGCTTAGTATTCTTAATGGGTAACCTTGGTTTTGATATTTCTGCTGTAATTGCTGGACTTGGAATCGGTGGAATAGCAATTGCACTTGCTGCACAGGCAATTCTTGGTGATTTATTCAGCTACTTTGTGATTTTCTTTGATCGGCCATTTGAAGTTGGGGATTTCATCACTGTGCAGGATAAAGTCGGAACTGTAGAATATACAGGAATAAAGACAACCCGGCTTCGGGCGCTTTCAGGAGAACAGTTGGTTTTTTCAAATACAGATCTTACAAACTCGCGTATCCACAATTTCAAAAAAATGGAAAGAAGAAGAGTTATTTTCAAACTTGGTGTAATTTATCAGACAACTGCTGATCAGCTTGAAGAAATTCCAAAGATTGTACGAGAAATAATCGAGAAGCGGGAAGATGCGGTTTTTGACCGTGGACATTTTGCAAATTATGGTGACTTTAGCTTAAACTTTGAATTTGTCTATTACATAATCGGTTCTGATTACGTTAAATACATGGACACACAGCAGAAAATAAATATGGAAATTTACAGGACGTTCGAGAATAAGGAAATTGAATTCGCTTATCCGACTCAAACTCTGTTTGTGAACAAAGAAGAAAAAGTACAGAACTAAAAATCTATTTCTTTGAGAAAAAATTGGACGGAAAATTTTATATTTAGGATAATATGAAAAACATAAAATCTCCAAATGATGTTATTAACAAATTAATTGAGGTGCCAATAGCCATCATCGAAGCACCGCTTAATCTCTTCAAACAGCTTACGCCTAAAAGAAAAAAGAAAAGCTCATCAAAAATCGGACTTCCTCCCGGGTCCATAGTTTACGTGGGCGAAAAGAAAGTTGAAAAAGTTACAATTAAAGTAACGGAATACGATGAGAATAATGCTGAGACTTATGAAATAAAATCAGTTGAGGAAATTGCTTCTTTCACCGATACGCCCCAGGTAACGTGGGCAAGTGTTTGCGGATTGCACGAGACTGATTTTCTCAAACAGATAGGTGATAAATTTAAAATTCATCCCCTGGTGCTTGAAGATATTTTAAATACTGACACCCGTCCAAAAATTGAGATAACCGATAATTATCTTTT
>JAOTUT010000306.1 GCA_029863735.1 Ignavibacteria bacterium | reverse complement strand
ATAATTTGCACCTATTTCAGCAATGAATCCCATCTCGCCATAGTAGTAAATATCAAAGTGTTCAGTCCTGAGAATTTTCCAGTCAAATTCTTCGTACTGAATTTTGTTTCTCCCAAAGTAGAAGAACTGTGCTAATGTAAAGTCATTAAATAGGAATGCTAAAACAAATAGGATAAGCGATATTTTTATTGTCCTGGAAGAAATTCGAAGCATAATACCGGATAAAATTTATTGTTGATTTTATTGACATCCGGAGCACAAAATTTACACGAGTTGCTTTTTCATCTGGTGAATAAAATTAATCTCCGAAGGATCAAATCCACGTAAAACCGATGTGTAAAAAGATATCCAATCACATAAGAAAATCAAATCCATAATTCGTACCTTTCTGTCTTCCTCATTACTCTTGAGAGTCAATACTTCCACCTTTTGCTCGGAAAGCATCTCGTTTAAGATTTCAAATCGTTTCCGGTTTTGAGGATGATATTCCTTATCAAGTAAATAAATTACTTTAGCTTCAAATTGCTTTTCCCGATACGATTCCCAACCAATGATTTCATTATGGTTCATTTCCGGGATAGTGTTATAAAAAGCGTGAAGCTTTGAATTTTCATTTACCTGACATTTAAATCTGTATCCAACAGATGATAGAAACTCTGCTGAATAAATAACCGGAATAAAACCTATTATTTGTTCGGTAATTTGAATTGCTTGATTTTTATCTCCTGAGAATTCTTTTCCTCGTTTTTGCCATAGATCAATTATTTTCTTTATGGTGTTTTCCTCATTTACTAAACCAAGTTCTTGAATTAATTTCAATAAAGAAAAGAAACTTAAGCCTAGCGCATACCTTGGTTGAAATCCACTCTCGATTTTGATTACCGGAATTTTATGTTTATTTGCTTCTTCCCTAATCTTTCCTCCTGATGTAATAGCAATGATACCGCATTTAATCTTTAAGGCTTGCTGAAAACAAAAAATTGTTTCCTCAGTATTTCCAGAATAGGAAGAAATAATTACAAGAGTATCCTTATTTGTAAATGAGGGAATATTGTATCCTCGCACAACTCTGAAAGGAAGCTTGAGCTCATCTGATAAATAATCGAGCAGTAAATCTCCACTGATTGCTGAACCACCAAGTCCGCAATATACAAATGAGGTATAATTCTTTTTAAGAGTTGAAAGATCAATTTTGTTATTCCAAGCACTAATTACCTGTTGATAAGTATTTTTCAGAACTTCAAATTGATTCTGGGAATCATACTTACCAATTATGTCTTCTATTCTCATATAAATTTAAATTATTTGCCTGGTTCTGGTTATTTTATTGTCAGTAAAGAATTTTTCTATTGTTTCTTTAACTTCCTCTTCTGTATGTAATAAATTACATTTATCAGCGAGTCTTTTCATTTTTTTATAGTCGCAGCTTCTAATTATTCTCTTTGCATAAGGAACAGTTGAGGGAGACATGCTAAGACTTTCAATTCCAAGTCCTATAAGAAGTGGCATTGCGAGAGTATCAGCTGCCATTTCACCGCAAAGACTAAGAGGTTTCTTAGCTTTTTTTGCATCATCTACAATATGTTTTAATGTTCTCACAACTACCGGACTAAACTCCTGATATAATTCTGATACCAAATCATTACCTCTGTCTACTGCCATTAAATATTGGATGAGATCGTTTGTTCCTATGGATAGAAAATCAATTTCTTTAGCAAAATCCTTAGCCATAACTGCTGCAGAAGGTACTTCAATCATTATTCCTAATTGAATATCTTTATCAAATTTTACTTTCTCATTTCTTAGTTCAAGTTTACACTCCTCAATAATTTTTTTTGATTCTCTAACTTCCTTCAATGTGCTTACCATGGGAAGCATAATTTTTACATTTTTATTTGTGCTTGATTTTAGAATAGCCCTAACCTGTGCTTTAAATAATGCCGGATTTTCCAAGAGTAATCTTATTCCTCTCAAACCCAAAAAAGGATTTGGCTCCTCAAAATCCAGGAACCTGAATTTATCTCCACCAATATCAAAGACTCTGATTGTAATTGAGTTCGGATAGATTCTGGAAGAAAGTTTAGAGTAAATTTTTGTCTGCTCATCCTCAGATGGAAATTCTCCAAGCTCGTTTAATATCTGTTCAGACCTATAAAGACCGATTCCGATTGCACCGCTTGTAACAACCATTTCTATTTCACCAGATACATCGACATTGGCATATAATTTAATTTCTTTCCCATCCGTGGTGATAGCTTTTTCATCTTTAAGTTCTTCAAGTTCCTTTTGAAGTTCTAGTAGTCTACTTCTCTTTAAATTGAAAAATTCTTTCTGTTCAAGTGTTGGATTGCTGATAACGTAACCATAGAAACCATCGACAATTATTTCATCTCCATCCTTAATCTGAGAAGTTGAATTATGCGTACCAACCACTGCAGGAATGTTCAGTGAACGAGAAATAATTGCAGCGTGTGAAGTAAGTCCACCGTGATCAGTTACAAATGCAAGAACTTTATTTCTGGAGAGCAGGATTGTATCAGCGGGAGTAAGAGTTTCACTAACCACAATTACGTTATGATCAATTTTAGATTCCCATCGTTTCTTCTGTAGATTTCTTATAATACGCTGCTTAATATCCTCAATATCCATTGCTCTTTCCTTCATGTACGATTCGTGCGAAAGAATCATCTTACTTTGGTATTTTGATATTTCATCGTCAACAATATATTCAGGGGATTTTCTTTCCCCTTCAATTCTCTTCTCAATTTCATTAAGCAGAATTGGATCATCCAGAATCATCAATTGTGCTTCAAAAATCGCAGCCCGAACTTCATCCATTTTTTCCCGGGCAATTGAAAAAATTTTGTTAAGCTCTTTTTTTGATTTTGTAATTGCCTCGACTAATTCGTGCTTTGCTTTTTCAATGTCCTCAATATCCGCTTTACTGATCTGGAGTTTCTCTTTGGTATAAAGATAAGCTTCACCAATTATAATCCCGGGAGCTGCACCAATTCCAGCAATTTTGTTTTCAGATGAACGATATATTTCTTTAAATGATTTCAAAGTTCGTCAAATCCTCTTTCAAAATAATCCGTGATTTCTTTTGCTGCATTTTCCTCATCTTCGCCATTAAAGGACAGAACAAGCTCGGCACCTTCCTCCGCTGCGAGAGTCATTACGCCAATTATGCTTTTACCATTTATACTCATTCCATCCCGCGAGATAAAAAAATCGCACTTGTACTTTGCGGCCATTTTAACAACTGTTGCAGCGGGTCGT
>JAOTUT010000009.1 GCA_029863735.1 Ignavibacteria bacterium | reverse complement strand
ATAGTGAGAGTAGAGCATATCTTTTTTCTTGATTTTTTCCTGGTCGCTCAGGTTGGGCTCATTTTCAAACTTGCTTATTTCTGTACCAAGATCAGGAAGCACAAAGAATTCTTTTTCCATTCCGCTGCCTTGTGCAAGCTCTTCGCGACCTTTTTCGGTTAAGTCAATGCTGTTATTTTTTTCATCAATAACAAAATAAAGTTCATCATCAATTATGTGCATATTTTTAGCTTTTTCGCGAAGAAACTCCATCTCTGTTTCCTGCATAAGTTTTTTGTTGGATGCTTCGCTTAAAATTTTTGCAAGCTTGTTGCTCTTCGGTAATCCCCTGTAAGCTCTGAAAATCTGAACACCAGCTTCGGGAGTAGCGCCACTTTCTTCAATTATTTTTTCTGCTTCCTGTAAAATATTCGCGACATAATTTTTCTGCTTCCTGTAAATTCTTTCAATCCTTGGTTTCATCTCATTAAATTTATGATCGTCAACATCAACGGGACCGGAAATAATAAGCGGAGTTCTTGCTTCATCAACTAAAACCGAATCCACTTCATCCACGATTACATAATTATGTCCGCGCTGAACCTGACCATCTTTATCAATTGCCATATTATCACGCAAGTAATCGAAACCAAATTCATTGTTCGTTCCGAAAGTTATATCACGGTTATAAATTTCTTTCCTTTGGCTGGGATCCATCGTGTTGAGAATGCAGCCGACAGTAAGCCCGTGAAATTTATAAATCTCACCCATCCACTCGCTGTCACGTTGAGCAAGATAATCGTTCACAGTTACAAGATGAACACCTCTTCCGGTTAAAGCATTCAGATAAACGGGTAAAGTTGCAACCAGAGTTTTACCTTCACCGGTTGCCATCTCCGCAATTTTTCCCTGGTGCAAAACAACTCCGCCAATTAGCTGAACATCGTAAGGCACCATATCCCAGGTAATTTTAGTTCCAACAATTGTCCAGCTTTTGCCAACCAATCTTTCACAGGTGGATTTTACAACTGCAAAAGCTTCCGGCAGAATTCGATTTAATGCTTCTTCGTATTCTTCATTTAACTTTTCTTCTAATGCATCCAGCTCATCGTATGCTGCACCTCTATCAAAATCTTCATCACCATGCAGCTTTTGCTTTAATTCATCAATCTGCTTTTTCGTTTCTGCAGTGAATTCGTTTACTTTATCTCTGAATTCCTGTGTTTTACCTCGTAATTCATCATCCGTAAGCTGTTTCAGCTTTTCATATTCCTGGTTTATTTCATCAACTACCGGCCAGAGAAGCTTAAGACTTTTCTCGTGCTTATCTCCGAACATTTTCTTAACAATATTTAACATCCAGTGCCTAACTCCTTTATTAAAGTGCTTTTAACATACTTATTGAACAATTGAGATGCAATTTAAGAAATTTTACTCACAAAGGGCTGTGATGAGTGTTTCTTCATTCCGGACTCTGTTCCGGAATCTCAGTGTTATCTTTTCTAAAAATTTTTGTTGAATGTTTTTGGAATATTGAGGAAGTTTGGAATGTAAAAGTGGGCAATTAACAAATGCTAAGATTATGAAGAATATAATATTTTTATTCATGCTACTTAATTTAGTTTGTATAGGTTGTTCAGAGATAACCGTTAATGAACCAAGGATAAATGAAAATGTAATTATACCTCTCCAATTAGGTAATGTATGGAATTATCATATCTCAGTTTTTACTAATGATTCGATTATGTTTGTAGAATATGATAGGCATAATAAAATTATAAAAGACACTGTAGCAGATAATGAAAGATGGTTTTTAACTTCAACTGAGAATAGCAGTGTAGATAGTTTTTGGTGTATAAATCGAGATGATGGATATTGGGTTAAACCAGTATTAGACGACACGCTTAGTTTTAATGTAATCCCATTTATGAAATATAAGTATCCCTGCAAGGTTGGGGACATATTTGAAGCGAGTATTGATTGGGAAGTAATTAATGTTGATACTGCCGTTGAGGTTCAAAGTGGAACATTCAAATGCATTTTGTTCAGAACGCGAACATATTATAATCCGCAAAGTTCATATGAAGAAGATTTTGTTGCTGTAAATATTGGGTTGGTTATGCTTAGGACTTATAATAGGCTATCAAACGGAGATCCATATCTATTTTCCATTCATGAATTATCATCTCTTGATCTCATTAAAGAATAACAATTGATTAAACAATTAACCCGCAAAAAGTTGTAAGAGTTGGGTTCTAAATTCTACAATCTTCCTTCCTATTAAAAGTGCTAACAAACCTATTTATACTTAAATTTGAATAATAATTGATTATTTGAATTTAAGAAATAAGTACCTTTGCGCTTAATAAAACTCACAAATGATTTTATAAACAAGCTTGCCGGCTTTTCAGCTGGTGCACTTCCGCCGCAGGATTTTGAACGGCTGCTGAAACTTTTTGAATCAGAAATTAAGAAACACTACTTCACTCATACCTCCGAATCAAACCTGCTGAGAATTATTAGCGGGATGTTTGATAAATTCTTTTTTCTCAGCGAATGTCTGCGTTATCCTCATCACGTTGAGATGCTTGTAAGCATTGCATCCAACAGCAATTATTTAAGCGATATACTCGTCATCAACCCTGAGTACTTCTACAGGATGACTGATTCATCAGTTATGAATTCAAAGCTGGATAAAAAAACTTTTGGAGAGGAAGTTGAAGAAAGAATTTCCCGTTACAATTCACTCGATGCAAAAACTAACGCACTGAACTCTTTGAAGAGAAGAGAAATCCTCAGAATAGGGCTGAAGGATATTTGGAACAAAACAAAAGTTGCAGAAACTACAGTAGAGCTTTCGATACTTGCAAATACTCTAACCGAAAAATTATTTGCAAGCTGTTACCAATTTATTCTGAATAAATACAAAATCGAAAAAGTCAAACAAACTTATTGTATAATTTCACTCGGCAAACTTGGCGGCAGTGAATTAAATTATAGTTCCGACATTGACATCATAATTTTTTATGCTGAAGAGAATAAAATTGGCAATAAATACTACAGCGAAATTCTTTCGGAGACGATTCAACTCTTTCTTGAGAAATGCACTTCATCAGAAGCCGGGAACTTATACAGGATTGATTTACGTTTGCGACCGGATGGTAAAAGCTCATCTGTGTGCAGAAGTCTTCAGGAATATCTTGATTACTACGAAAGTAGAGGCAGCGACTGGGAAAGACAAATGCTTATCAAAGCAGGATTTTCAGCTGGAAGTGAAAAACTCTATTCACAATTCACAAAATATATTGATCGGTTTATTTATCCAGCTTCACATTTTGCTTCACCGCTCGAGCAAATGAAAAAACTTAGAAAAATTATTGAGCGTGATATTGAGGATGCGAATATAAAACTAATTCCCGGTGGAATAAGAGACATCGAGTTTGTTGTTCAGGCATTGCAACTCCTTAATGGTGGGAAAGAGGAATCAATAAAAACCGGCAACACTCTTTCTGCGTTGGAAAAACTTAACCGTGCAAAACTTATCACAAAAAAGGAAATTAAAACTTTACAGGATGCTTACATTTTGTACAGAAGGATTGAGCATTTCCTTCAACTAATGAACAACACACAAACACACACAATTCCCGATAGCGGAGAAATAGCAGAAAAGCTGAGTTTGTTTCTCGGTTTCAAAAATCTGAATGAGTTCAAAGAGAAAATAAAAGAAAATAGAAAACAGGTTAGAGCTATTTATAATTCAATAGTTGGTGAGAGCAAAAAAGCTGCTGACCAAAATAAAATTTTCAATCAAATTAAATTTGAAAATTCTCAGCGAGCACAGAATGACATTTCATTTTTAAGAGAAGGGAAAGGATTGACTGTCAGCCGGAAGTTTGATAAAAGCGCACTCGAAGCTTTCAGTAAAATCGAACAAAATGTTTTTGAATATCTTTTGAACTCTGATGACCCTGACTTGTGTCTTTCCAATTTTGTGCGCGTAATTAAGCAAGCCGACTTCCCTTCAATATGGTACAACGAATTCACCGATAATAACTTTTTATCCATTTTTCTTACTCTTTGTGAAAATTCACAGATGGTAATAGACCTCTTTGCTGAGGATAAAATTCTGAGGGAGAGATTTTTAAACAGAGAATTTCTGAACGATACCACACAAGTTGAACTCAATAAGATTCGATTAAAAAATGTTTTGTTCAGAATTGCTGTTCAGTTGTCACTCAATTTGACGGAACAGAAAGAAGCTTCACAAATCTTGAGCAACACCGTAATAGAAAAAATTCGGTTATTGGCGGAAGAAATTAGTAAAAAGAAGAAATGGAAGAACGATTATTTAATTATTGTTCTTGGAAGCACTGCAACCGGTGCGATGTCTTTTGCATCGGATGTGGATTTAATTTTTGCAGTGAAGAATTCAAGTAAGTATCAAAATATTCAAAAGGATTTCCAGGAACTGCTGGGAAGTTTGAAGAAAGAACTCTCCCCTTTCAGTGTTGATTGCAGATTAAGACCGGAAGGTGCAAGCAGTCAGTTAGTCTGGGATTTTGAAAAATATATTGAATACATAAACAAGCGCGCCCGTATTTGGGAAATGCAATCACTGTTAAAAGCAAGATTCATTTGCGGAAATAAAAAATTATTTAACAGCCTTGTTGATTCATTCCTCGATCGAATATCTCATCTGAAAAAAGAAGAAGTTTCAAAAGGAATAAGTGAGATGAGATCAAAATCACTTTCCAGCTTCCCTGCGGAAATGAATTTAGTTGATCTTAAAAAGAGCCCGGGAGGCTTGAGCGATATTGAATACATTGCTCACTATTTATTGCTTACAGAAGAGAAACAACCAAAAAATCTTATTGGAAAATCAATTCCTGAAATTTTCAGGAATTTTAAATCAAATAAAAAAGTTTTAAATGAACTCGCAGATAATTACCTTTTCTTAAAGAAAATAGAAGTTTTTAACCAGATTGCATTCAGCAGCAGCTCATCAAAAATATCTGCTGAAGATAAAAGATTTGACAAGCTTGTAGGATTCCTTGACTTTAAAAGCGGATCCTCGTTAAAGAATAAACTGAATACTGTTCTTCAATTTAACAGAGAAAGTTTCTCAGCAATCATCCAGAAAAAATAAAAAATGATTTTAGCCAAAAAATATTTTTACTTTGTAACAGCACTTTTTATATTCATTATTTACCTGTTCACGCTTGCACCTTCTGTTGTGCAGATCGATTCAGGCGAACTTGCTGCTGTTCAGGCAACACTTGGCATCGCACATCCAACAGGTTACCCGCTATTCACAATGCTAGGTTATTTATTTTCATTAATTCCACTTCCATTTACAAAAATTTTACTGCTTAATATCCTGGCAGCAATATATTGCAGTTCTGCAGTTGGTGTGTTTACATACACAATAAAATATTGTATGGATAATATTTCTGTATTCAAGAAGAAAATTTCACAAAAAAAAGAGGAAGCCAAAAAAGGAAAGAAAAAGGGCAAATATCAGATTGAAAAAGTAGTTAACAAGGAAGAGCTTTCAGAAAACATAAAATTGATCACTGCAGTATTCGGAGGGTTAATTCTCGCATTCAGCAGAACATTCTGGTTCCAAAGCACTTCGGTGGAAGTTTATTCGCTTCACTTACTTTTAATTACACTCATCATTCTTTTTCTTTTAAAGGCTTATGTAAATTCATTTGAGAATGATAAACTCACTCACTGGCTAATGTTTGCATTTTTTTTGGCACTTGGATTTACAAATCATTTAACTACATTGATGATACTACCGGCAACTGCTTACCTTTATTTCTCGCGGTACAAATTTACTACTGCGAGCTTTGTGAGACTGGTGTTGATGATTTTATTTTTCATTGTTGTTCTCGTCGCTGTTTATTCTTATCTGCCACTGAGAGCTTCACAAAATCCAATCATCAATTGGGGAAATCCCATTGATTGGGAAAGAATTTACCGTCACGTAACCGGTAGACAATACCAGGTTTGGCTTTTCACCTCTTTTGATTCAGCAGGAAAACAATTCAGTTTTTTTTGGAGCATTCTGCCGTTTGAATTTTTTATCGGTTTGCTACTTGCAGCTATTGGATTGTTCGTTTCGTTGTTCAAATCAAGAAAACTTGGATTGTTTATCCTTATTACTTTTGTGTTTACAGTTCTTTACTCTATTAATTATGACATTCATGATATTGATTCGTACTTCCTGCTTGCATTCGTTATGCTCGCTTTCCTCGCTGCATTCGGTGCACTAAAAATTCTGGAAATGAAAAGCCTACCTAAAAATTATGGACTAATCGGGTTAGCAATTGTTTTAGTCATTCAGCTTTTTTTCAATTTTATAAAAGTTAATCAAAGCGGTGTTTACACATTTGAAGACTACACCAAAGTGGTTCTTAATACCGTTCCTGAAAATTCAATCATCTTTAGTTATCAATGGGATTATTTTATTTCTGAGTCTTACTATTATCAGTTTGTGGAAGATTATAGAACAGACGTTACAGTTATTGATAAAGAATTGTTGAGGAGATCATGGTATTATAATCAGATCAACAATCACGACTCAAAAGTTTTAGCAGGTATCAATAATGAGATTGACCAGTTTAAGGTTGCACTTCAGCCATTTGAACGGGATGAAAAGTTTGATCCTAACAGGCTTGAGACTTTATACAAAACCATAATGAGCAATCTTATAAAAACTAATGTAAACGAAAGAGATTACTTCATTGCACCGGAGCTGTTTGAACAGGAAATGAAAAGAGGAGAATTCAGACTTCCGGAAGGTTATTTTCTGGTTCCTTACTTATTCTTTTATAAAGTTGTTAAGGGAAATGAATACATACCCGCACCAGATCCCGATTTTTCTGTAAGGATAGCCTCTAACAAAAATATCTACATAGAAAACATTGAAAATATTATCGGCAGGATGCTTTCCAATAGAGCATTTTATGAAGTCAAGTTTGGTAGGACAGATCGCGCAAAAATATATTTAAAGAAAATATTAAATGACCTTCCCGGTTTTCAACTACATCCGGCATTGCAGGATGTTTTAAAAAATTAATTCTCAATTGCGTCCAGTAAATTTTCTATTCTTTCTTTTGTAAGTTCTGATTTCGTTCTGAACGACTGAAGTGTTACATCCATTTGTTGTATGAGATTTCGTTTATAATATTTTGGTGCATAAACTGAACCGTCAATCATATAAATTCTTTGTGTCTTTTCATCATAAAAGAAATAATTTACAAAAGGTCCGCCCATACCTTTTATATTTAGCTCCCACAATCCCTGAGTAAACAAAGCATATCTTCCATTAAAATTAACTTCATTAACCACAAGATAATCTTCAGCAACCACAACGTAGGAAGCATCATCAGAAGTTTGATAGAATTTTTTTGTAACCCTGTTGCGTATTGCTTTAATTGAATCCTGAACGAGATAATCAGGATTTGCATTATCAATCCAATGAACAAAAATCCACCGTTCCATATCGCTGCCCGGCGATCTTCTGAGCCAGACAAATTTTTCCTCAGATTTATCAAGTGCAACAACAAAATCCGCCTGAACATAAATTACCCAGCCGTATTCCTTCAAAAATTTTCCCTCAATATCTTTTTTTTCATAAGTTGGGTTGTAAAGATTGCTGAACAATCTTGCATCAGATTTTTTTTGAAAAGTGTATAGTAGATTATCTGAGTTGTTCAGAATCTTTTTATTTAGCTCTTCAATTGTTGGTGCGGCTATTACAGCAACAAGTTGATTTCTTGCCCATAAATCATTTTTATAAACGAGGAAATTATTATCTAATGCTAACTTTGCTTCAACAGAGGAATCTACAATTGCTTGAATATAATCTGAGGTCCGGCTGCCAGAATTCAGTGGAGCAGCAATAATTATGTTCTTAGTTCGCTGGTTATTTTGAAATTTAGCTACACTTATTCTTTTCAACGTGAATAATTTTTCTGGTTGAGGTGTGTAGATTTCTTTTTCAAATACGGATTGAAGAGAAGCAAGTATTTCCTCGTACTCAACAGAATCTGAAACAACAATTATTTCATCTTCAAAACCTTTTGCTGGTTTGTTTTTTGAATCACAAGAAATTAGCAACAGCGGAAAAAATAATATCAGAATAACTAAAAATTTTTTCATAAACTACCTCGGTACATTTGATAGTGTTAAATCGAGATTTGGCAAAAGTGCCAGGTATAAACCCCACATTGTAAATCCAACAGCAAGCGGAATGGATAAATTATCATCAACTAATTTAAAGGAAACGTTTTCAACAATAGCCCCAACAAATGCAGCAATGAATCCTATTAAATATTCTTCGAAAAATCCGCTGACTTTTGGAGTAAATAAAATCACACTACATGCACTAATAAAAAATGTTAAAGTTCCCTCCAGGCTTTTTGAGAGGAATTTTCTTTTGCCGAATTTTCTTCCAACCAAAGCAGCGGCAGAATCACTGATTATCAGAATTGAAAAGGCAGAGATAAAGATAACTTTGGGGAAAATTAGTACACTTATGAGTGCAGAAATCAGGACATAAGTTGCACCGTTGAGATTCTTCTTTTTATGATCCAGTTCATGCTCACGGAGAAGAAAGCCGAACATCTTATAGAAAATTTTTCCTGTTTCAGGATGAAGGTATCTTCCCAAATCTATGATCAGAGCCATAACAGCAAGTATTCCAAGAATTATGGCGGCAGTTTCCGTTGGGATAAAATAGTAAACAATCGGAATTGAGAGCGAAAAAAGGTGAATTAATTTACGGAATAATTCATCTTTATATTGAATCGTACCATTATCAATTGGCGTCATCTTTTACTGGAGCATCCTTTTGCTTGCGCTGCTGCATCATAGCTTTAACGTGTTCGGGTACATCCTGTTCTTTCGGAGTTTCTACAACCGGAACAGGCGGAAGTTCTTCACCTTTAATAATACTTTCAATTTCATCCGAATCTAGAATTTCACGTTCAAGCAATTCCTTTGATAAACTGTGAAGCAAACCAATATTATCTCTTAAAATTTTCTCAGCCCGGTTCATTGCCTGACTAATAATGCCACGGATTTCTTCATCAATTGCAATTGCTGTTTTCTCACTGTAATCACGATGCTTTTGAATTTCCCGGCCAAGAAATATTTCTTCTTCCTTTGCACCATAACTCATCGGACCAAGCTTTTCACTCATTCCCCATTCGCAGACCATCTTTCGCGCAATGTTTGTAGCTTTCTCAATATCGTTTCCAGCACCAGTTGTGTAATGATCAAAAACAATCTTCTCAGCTGCTCTTCCGCCGAGTGCGTAAGTAATTACAGCTTCAAGATATTCTTTTGAGTAAGTATGTTTTTCATCAATCGGGAGATAACTGGTAACACCAAGCGCACGACCTCTCGGAATGATAGTTACTTTATGAACGGGATCAGCTTCCGGAATCATCCTGGCTACAAGAACGTGACCGATTTCATGGTAAGAAGTTGTTTTCTTTTCTTCTTCAGAAATAATCATGCTCTTTCTTTCCATTCCCATCATCACTTTATCTTTTGCATCCTCAAAATCAGACATTTCAACTTTTTTCTTATTCTTTCTTGCTGCGAGAAGTGCTGCTTCATTTACAAGGTTTGCAAGGTCTGCACCTGCTAAACCAGGAGTACCTTTTGCAAGAACTTCCAGGTTTACTTTTTCTTCAAGAGGAATATTACGCGTGTGTACTTTAAAAATTCCTTCTCTACCTTTAACATCCGGTCTATCTACAACTACCTGGCGATCAAATCTTCCTGGCCTCATCAAAGCAGGATCAAGAACATCCGGACGATTGGTTGCAGCAATTATTATCACACCGCTATTCTGTTCAAAACCATCCATTTCAACAAGCAATTGATTGAGAGTTTGTTCTCTCTCATCGTGACCACCGCCAAGTCCGGCACCACGATGTCTTCCAACAGCATCAATTTCATCAATAAAAATAATACAGGGTGCGTTCTTCTTTCCAGTTTCAAAAAGATCTCTAACACGGCTTGCACCAACTCCAACAAACATCTCAACAAAGTCTGCACCGCTAATCGAATAGAATGGTACATCAGCTTCTCCGGCAACTGCACGTGCAAGAAGGGTTTTACCTGTTCCTGGAGGTCCTAATAAAAGTACGCCGCGCGGAATCTTTCCACCAAGTTTCTGGAACTTGGTAGGTTCTTTAAGGAATTCAATTATCTCTAGAAGCTCAACTTTTGCTTCATCTGTACCGGCTACATCTCTAAAGGTTACTTTCTGTTGGGCTCGCGTCATCAGTTTGGCTTTACTTTTTCCAAAAGAAAAAATTCCTCTTGTTCCGCCGCCCTGCCCCTGCATTCTTCTCATAATTATTATCCAGATGGCTATTATCAGGAGCCAGGGTAAAAATCCGACCAGGATGTTCAGCCATTCGCTAGATTGTTTATCGAAGGAGTAATTTATTCCTTTTTCTTTCCAGAGAGTTTCTTCATCCTTTATAATCGGCTCAGGAATGTAAACAGAAATAGCTTTTACGTTAGTGGCAGTTCCATTTATATCAATTGAAGTTTCTGAAGTTAAATCAGCACGGAAGAAATAATCATTGATGTCTGACTTAGTTATCGTTGCGTCTTTTATTTTATCGGTTTCGCTAACCAATCTGCGGTATTCAGCAAATGGAATGTCGACATAATTTTCCTGGTTGGTTCTGAACACCTGCATAACAATCACTGCAGCAACAACTACTGCACCCCATCCGAATACCATCCTGAGAACTTTAGACCAATCGAAATTATCATCCGGTCTGTTTGGTCCTGAGCCTTTAGGATTTTTCGGTGGTTTTTTATCGTCGCTATTATCAGCCATTAAAAATTTTCTAAAATCTAAATTCATGAAAAAAATTATTCTCCTTTTTCATTTAATATGTAAATTCCTTTCAAATTGCGATACTTCTGGGCAAAATCCAAACCGTAACCAATAACGAACTTATCAGGAATTTTAAAGCCAATATAATCAATTTTCACATTATATTTAAGGCTTCCAGGCTTCACCAGAAGAGAAACAACCTTCATACTGTTAGGTCTTTTTTCGGCAAAAAGTTCTTCAATATATTTGATTGAAAGTCCTGTATCAACAATATCTTCAACAATAATTATGTCTCTATCGTTCACTTCACAATTGAGCTCTTTGAGTAGTTTCACATTTCCGGAGGAAATTTTTGCGTCACCGTAACTTGAAAGCTTGAAGAAATCAATTTCACAATTTATATTCAAATATCTAATGAGATCTGACATAAAAAGAAATGAACCATTTAATACCCCGATGAACACCGGTACCGATGATTTATACTCCGAAGAAATCTGTTCAGCAAGTTCTTTTATCCTCATTTGAATCATTTCTTCTGTAAGCAAAAGAACAAATTCGTCTGTGCCTATTAATAATTTTTCGGGAGAATTCATTTTATAGTTACAGTTAGTTTTAAAATCTTTTTTGTTTCTGATGTTACTTTAAACCCATCGTCAATCCGGAGACCGATTACCCAAACAATTTCTCCAGCATTAGTTAGAACAAGATGTTCTTTTTTTTGGATTGAAGATGTTTTTTCATCTGAAAGAAAATCAGAAATCTTTTTTGTTCCTTTCATTCCAATCGGCTGGAATTTATCACCTACTTTCCATTTTCTGATTTCAAAAATATTCCTGAGACCATCTTTAGAGATATACTCAACCGACTTATCGGGACTGAACTTAAACATTTTTCTCTTGACTTCCCCGATAGAAATAATTTTCCCATCAATTATAGCTTTTTCACCAATTTTAATTTTATAGCTGGTTTTCTGAATTCTTGAAGCAGAGCTTCTTCGAACTACCAGCTCACCTCTCTCCTTTGTCACAATTATGTTTTCTTTGAGATGAATTGATCTACCCTTTTGTGAAACTAAAAGATCAAGTAATGAAAAAATGTTTTCTGAGGACAGTTCAGAATCAAATTTATTTTCAATTTCTGTTTTTAGAAGGATACTAAGTAAACTTTTGTCGACTTTAGAAATTTTCTGCAAATTAATCCGCAGCTCTTCTCCATCAGTTTTAATAGCTTCTTTACTGATCTTTTGAATGTGCTTATCAACGAACGAATTAATTTCCGAGAGAATTTTCGATGTGTTACTGATTTTTTCTTCAAGTCGCGGATTTAATCTTTGCTTCAGATTTGGAATGATTTCATTCCGCAAAAAGTTTCTTTCATAATCAGAATTAAGATTGCTTTCATCTACACGGAAAAGAATTTTGTTTGCTTTTAAATATTTCCTGATCTCTTCGGAACTTAAACACAGGATTGGACGAATGATATTATTTCTTCTAACCGGAATTCCAGCCAAACCTTTTACGCCGGTACCTTTTACAAAATTCAAAAGAACAGTTTCAACATTATCACTCGAGTTGTGCGCAGTAGCAATTTGAGTGCATCCCATTTTTTTTGCAGTTTTATTCAACTCGCTGTAACGGATTTCTCTGCCGGCTTCCTCAATTGATACCTTTAACTTTTTCGCAGAAGACTTCACATCTTTTGCAACACTAACATACTCAACATCTTTCTTTGAACAGAAATCAGCACAAAATTTTTCATCAGATGTAGCAGTTTTTTCCCGAAGTTTATGATTAAGATGAAAAGCCGCCACTTTAATCCCAAATCTTCTTCTAAATTTCATTAAATAGTGAAGAAGAAAAACCGAGTCAGCACCACCACTGAGCGCAACGAGGACTTTATCTCCCTTCTCAATAAGATGATTTTCGTCAATAAACTTCAGGGCTTTTTGTTCGATGGTTTTTGTCATTTAAAAAGGGATAAAATTTAACTGCATATCAGTTTGGTTATAAATATTTTATATCAAAATTAAAGAAAACTTTTCGTTTCTAATTAGGGCAAATTTGTGGACAACTCAAAATCAGTCTGAATTAAGTTAGTCATTCTAAATTCATTTCAGAATCTGAGTGGTGATGGATCCCGAAACAAGTTCGGGATGACAGAATAAAAGAAACGAACAAGTAAACTTATTTACTCAACTTATTTCAATAATTTCATAGTCAAGAATACCTGCCGGTGCCTGGATTTTAACTTTGTCACCAGCCTGGGCATTTAGCAACCCTTTTCCGACCGGGGATGTAATAGAAATTTTACCTGCCTGAAAATCTGCTTCTTCAGGAGAAACAAGAAGATAGTCGAAGATTTTTTTGTTTTTTAGGTTTTTGATTTTGACTCTGGAAAGAATGTGAACCTTGCCTTTTTCAAATTGGGAGGTATCAATTATTTGTGCACGTGAAAGGACGTCTTCAATTTTTGCGATCTTAAGTTCAAATAAACCTTGCTCTTCTTTAGCAGCATCGTACTCAGCATTTTCTGAAAGATCACCGTGAGCACGGGCTTCAGCAATTTTTTCAGCCATAGATTTCCTGCCGTTGATTTTCATTTCCTTCAGTTCTTTTTCTATTTCCATTATTCTTTCTCTTGTGAGATAAACAAAGTTTCCATCTGCCATATCTTCTTCCTGATTTGATAAAAAAAATTGCCACCGTCCCGAATTAAAGAGACAGTGGCAGAACAAAGTTAAGGAATTGCCTTTACGTTGTCAAGGCTAGGATTATTTTAGTAAAACCAGCTTCTTTGTTTCAACAAAGTTTCTGCTTTCAATTCTGTAAAAATATACTCCGCTATTCAAACTGGTTGCATCGAATTCTACTTTGTGATTGCCAGCATCATTCTGTCCGTTTACCAGCGTTGCAACTTCTTTTCCTAATACATTAAATACTTTCAGAGAAACAAATCCATTTTGAGGTATCGTATATTCTATAGTTGTCGACGGATTGAACGGATTAGGGTAGTTTTGTTCAAGACTGAACTGCAATGGGATTGTAAAATCTTCGCCTTCCGTAACGATGGTAGTATTTTTCAATATCCAGTTGCCGGGATCAAATACGATTGATTGAGGATTTCCAATTACCTCAAACTGGAAGTTTTGATTTTGTGCATTATTAAACAGAGTCACAATTGTATCTCCCATTGAAGTATTCAGCTTAACCTGAACAGGCATTGTGAAGTAAGACGGATTATTATTTACATTTTGATATATGTTTAATGTAACATCATAAATATCTCCGCTAACAAGAGATTTATCCCAGCCGATTGAATACGTTGGTTCGTTCTCACCGTAAATCCATTCCTCGAAAAAATAATCAAGACTCTGTCCGTATACACTCTCGGCAACTGCCTGGAAGTCCTCAGTAGTTGCAACACTATAAGAAACTGAAGGATCAGCACTATAAGTTCTCATAATATCAAAGAAAGTAGAATCGCCAACAATTCCTCTGAGCATATGCAGAACACATGCACCTTTAGCATAAGAACGAGCGC
>JAOTUT010000305.1 GCA_029863735.1 Ignavibacteria bacterium | reverse complement strand
ATGTGGAAAACTCAAAATATTTACCATATTATTCACTATACCATAATTGCGATTAGCATCTAAACTGAATAGAACAGGATAACTTGTATCACTTATTGAGTATCCATAAGGCAAAGATATGTACAATTCAAAATCCTGGTCAACAATATCTGAATGAAGTTTTCTTGTTTCTGTGCTAAATAAAGTTACTTTGGAATATTTTCGTTTTGATTGATTTAATTCTTCTGAGTTTTGAGAACACGATGTTGATAAGAAAAGAATAAGAGATAAAATCAGACAGCTCTTCATAGTTGTATTTATATAATCATAAATCATACATCTTCCTATTTAATTAAAAGGCTAACCTGTAAAACATCGAAATTAAGGGGCGCGCCGCTTTTTGGTGGGGCCGACGGAGCAAGCGGAGCTGGCAGAATGAACTTGAATTGCCTTATTATGTGTCATTGGTTATATTCCGATCTTCTTGATAAGGAACAAAAAAAACATGTTTATTCCCCCAATAGATAACTATCCCCAATATGATATAACTGACAATTGCTGGAATCATCCACTCTGAGCCCTGGTAGTACATCAACAAAGTAAGTATTAGTGAAACGACTGCTATTAAAAGAAAAATAGCTTGCCTGTATTTTGTTTTGGTATCAACCGTGAAGTATCCACCACAACCAGGGCATACTCTAAAATTTTTCAAGATTCCTTGATGGGGAAGTTCCCTAACACGAATCTCAATATTACAATGAGGGCATCTCTGCATCTAAATTGACACCTAACTATTACTTTTACTGCACACTATTGTTAACTAAAAAACTTATTACCCCATTTTACCAACCCATCTCCAGGATTCTTTAATCTGTTATTCTAACTGTATTATCCAGAGGGATATTCTAACAAAACACAACATGCTTCTGAAGTTGAATTATAAATTAGATGCATAAATGAACTTCGGGAATTACCTTCCATTGGCGGTAACGATGGATCAGCATAATATATTGCAACTTCTTGTAATAATGGAAAATTATCTATCAAGGTTTTCCTGTCATCAGGATCCCAGTTGGGATTTTTGATGTTCCAGTTAATAAAATTCAATTCTTGTTCATAAGATTTATAAACTGCTATAATATCATCCTTTGATTTAAGTTGCTTAAAAGATAGATCCTGTGTTAGCTTGATAAATTCTTCCGAAGATATTGTAAATAAGAAGTACCCTTGCCTGGATGAAGGAAACATTCCGTCCTCCACTTCGACAATTTTTATTTTTGAAGAATCCACAAATTGGAGAAAATAATCCTTAAGACCTTCGGAATGATAACGATCCACCGCATCACATCCGCAAAGATAAAGTACTACAGTTAATATGAAATATTGTAAAAATTTATTTTTCATTTTTTTAACCTCATTACACCCAAACCAAAGGCTGATAATTCTTGTGGGGTGACAGGTTAATGCTTTTGTTCGTTGAATTTATAGTTTACAATATTAATTTGAAGTAACAACCAAGTTTCTATAACAAGCTAAAGTTGATGTGTGCAGCCATAATGCTATTTTACCTTCCAATTCTTCATGCTTTAAATCATTTACAATCAGACATGGTTGTTCAGCATCGTGTAAATACAATTTTGCTACACCACCAGCCACTTCAATTTTAATTTTAGTCCATTCACCAGGTGCGATATCAACATAAGATTCATAAAGTCCTGGACTATCATTTCTTAATTTATACCAAGGGAATTCAGGATGAGACACATATTGAACTGAATGATTTCTCCGTAATTGATTATCGGACCTGGCATTCGTTGGTCTGAGATAAATGCACTCATAACTTGAATAATTTGAAGTATCAACACGAAATGCAACTCCGACAAAACCTCGCATTTGAGGATCTGCATTAGGAGCAGGTTCACCCGTTAATTCTATCTCGATAGTGCCATCCTGAAAAATAATATCCGGAATAACGACAAGCGTTTCAACATTAATTTTGCCTTCGATTGCAGAAACTTGGATTCCGTTTTTACCATTATGTTCAACCGCATCTGCCGTGACATTAATTAACTCCAGACCTTCAGCAGAATTTAGAGAAAAAGTTTTTACATAGGCATCTTCAAGAATTTGCCCCCAAATACTAGTGAATGATATTAAAAAAAACATTATTGTTCTTATCATAATCTAAACTTCCTTTTTATGTATTAAAATAATTTAAGATAACTGCATAACCACACAAACCAATGGCTGATAAAGCTGGTTGGTGTTTGGCTTGAGCGAAAGATTATACTGTAATTTTAACAACCCAATGGCATTTCAAAAACAATATACTTCGCCTTTTTAATACCTTTTAATATATATTCTATCTTAAATTCAATTTTACTAATACCAACTCCAATCGGATAATCATTTACAGATTTTACATCTTTCACTAACTCAGCCCATTTTTCACCACCAATATTTTTAACCATTACTTTCAGTTTTTCAATATCAACTTCAGGAAATTTAACTGCGTCTTCTTCACTATAATGAATTGATTTAAAAGAATGATTGTTGTTTTTTTCTATTTCAACCCAGCCTGAAGTATAATGAAGCCAATCTAATAAGTCTAAATGCTGTCCTTCATTCATAATTGTTGCACTTGTTTCATATCTTTGATATACGTTAACAATTTCTGCTTCTCCCGACTCAGTGGTTAACAAATTATTTTCGGGACTGTCACCAAGTTCTAAATAGACAAGTGTTGTATCATCACCCTTATTATTAAATGAATAATCATAATAACTTTCAATAACTATTGATTGAAATGAAATTACAAAATCCTTTAAATCAAGACTTAGCTTATGCTCATCATTCTGACTATTTGAGACGCTATTTAGTAAAAAAAGAAGTAATATTATTTTGCATATGAAGTATTTCATATAATTCCACAACTCCTATTTTTTTGCGGTATATTTATTATTTTTTTCTCACATTGCGGTTACTATAAAACTAATAACCCCATTACGCCCAAGCCATTGGTTGATAAATCTTTTGTCTGTGTTTCAAAATTAAAGAATGAGTTTGTTGTTAGCAATAAAAACTTCAGAAGCGCTCTTTTACGACTTTATAATAGTTTGTCTTATAAATAACTTACTACGGCATCTTTGAACCATAAGGATAATGATTTATGAATGCAATTAAACGCATTGATGTGAAAATAGGAATGCTTGTAAAAATTGTACTGAAAGAAGATCAACGGACCGGCGAACTTACTGAAGGTATTGTTAAAGATATTCTAACAAAATCCCCAAAGCATCCACACGGAATAAAA
>JAOTUT010000304.1 GCA_029863735.1 Ignavibacteria bacterium | reverse complement strand
AACCTGAAATAAGAAGATTGCTGGTTATTCTTGCCCGGAATCCTGTAATGAAAATTTTTGAAAAGCACGATATGAGTGAGTCTACCGAGACTATTGTTGAAGCTGCATTTGAACTTTCACAACGTCAATATGGTGCTCTGATAGTAATCGTTAGAGAAACAGGTATACGAACTTATATTGAATCGGGAGAATTACTTGGAGCCAGGCTTAGCAAATCACTGTTAAGTTCAATATTTTTTCCAAAATCATCCTTACACGATGGGGCGGTCATTGTAAAGGGAAATGTTATAGAAGCTGCTCGTTGCACACTGCCACTATCAGCAACAACTCAGGTTGATGGCGAAAACCTTGGTATGAGACATCGCGCCGGTTTAGGTATCAGTGAACAAGCTGATGTAATAAGTGTAATCGTTTCGGAAGAGACAGGTGGAATTTCAATGGCTGAAAATGGTAAATTGACGACTGGTTTATCAAAGGATTCGCTCAGGAAAAAATTAAAAGAAGCTATCATCACTCCAACACCTAAAGGCTGGAAAGCATTATTTGAACAATTCAAAGGACATAAACAAGAATACTAAATCAGTCTGTGCTGTTATTCCTTTTTATAATGAAAAAGAAACTTTAGATATTGTTCTCAATGAAACACTTAAGTATGTAGAATTTATTTTCGCTGTGAATGATGGATCGAGTGATGATTCTTATCAGAGTGAGAGAAAAAAGTTAAATGTAAAAATTATTGACTCTGATAAAAACTACGGTAAAGGTAAAGCTTTAAGGGCTGGATTTGAAGAAGCTATTTCTTCCGGCTTTCAGTTTGTAATTACTCTTGACGCAGATCTTCAGCACGAACCAAAATATATTCCTAAACTCATTGATGCTTTGAGTTCTTTTGATATTGTTATCGGAAATAGATTAAAGAATCTTGAAGGAATGCCATTGCAAAGAAGACTCAGCAATAAGCTTACTTCTTTTTTTCTCAAAGTAAAAACCGGGCAGGAAATCTTAGATAGCCAATGTGGGTTCAGAGCATTCCGGATAGAAGTGTTGAGAGAGGTTAAAACAAAATCTTATGGCTTCGAAGCTGAAAGTGAAATACTTGTGAAAGCTTCAAAAAAAAGATTCACCATAGGATTTGTCGATATTCCTACCATATATGGAAATGAGAAAAGTAAAATGCAACCAATCAAGGCGATAATGGGATTTCTGAAAGTATTATTTTCCAATTAAAAAATCTGATTTTATTGAGCGAACAAAAAAGTATTATCTGTATTTTTGGTTGCATGAAATATTTCTATTTACAAGTTAGATAAAAAAGGAGGGGTGAAATGAAATTAAGATATTTTTCACATTCAGCATTTCAATTAACGACATTTGTCGGAAAAAAGATTCTTATTGATCCGTTTCTTTCAGGAAACCCAACATCACCTGTAAAAGCCAAAGATGTTGAAGCTGATTACATAATTTTAACACACGCTCACGGAGATCATATTGGTGACAGTTTTGATATTGCAAAGCGGTGTAATTCAACTTTTATCTGTGTTAACGAACTTGCAGATTATTTTAAATCAAAAGGATTTGAGGCTCATAACATGCATATTGGAGGTGGACATAATTTTGAATTTGGAAGAGTTAAATTTACAATTGCACATCATGGTTCTTTAACGCCAGATAACCATTATGGCGGAGAACCTGCGGGTGTAATAGTTTCTGCTGATGGAAAAAATGTTTATCATACTGGTGACACTGGCTTGTTTTACGATATGAAATTGATTGGTGAAATGACGCCTATAGATTATATGTTACTGCCAATAGGTGATAATTTTACTATGGGAATTACTGATGCTGTTAAAGCCGTAGAACTGGTATCTCCCAGGATGGCCATTCCTATGCATTATAATACTTTTCCGGTGATTTCGGCGGATCCAAATGAGTTTAAAAAATCTGTGGATGCAAAAGGATTTAAATCAAAAGTTTTAAATTTTGGTGAAGAAATTGAGTTATAAGTCTTCCAATTTTTTCCGATACTAGTTATTATCTTATTGTGAATGAATGACTAAAATAATAGCAATAGCAAATCAAAAGGGAGGAGTAGGTAAAACTACAACTGCTATAAATCTTTCATCTTTGCTTGCTGCCGCAGAAAAGAAAACTCTGCTTATTGATATAGACCCGCAAGCAAATTCTTCTTCCGGATTAAGTATTTTTAAGCATAATCCTTCTATATATGAAGTTCTGGTTGATTCTGAAGATATAAAAGATGTAATTATTGATTCATATATGCCGTTTCTTGATTTGCTTCCTTCAAACATAAATCTTGTTGGTGCAGAAATAGAAATGGTTGAATTACCAAAAAGAGAAACTATACTAAAAGAAGCTTTGCGTGAAGTTTATGCAAGATATGATTATATTTTAATTGATTGTCCGCCATCACTTGGTCTTCTAACATTAAATGCACTTACTGCAGCTAATTCAGTTCTAATTCCGGTTCAATGTGAGTATTTTGCATTAGAAGGATTAGGGCAACTTTTAAATACAATAAACATAGTCAAACAGTATTACAATAATGATTTATCAATAGAGGGTGTATTGCTGACTATGTTTGACACAAGACTTCGACTTTCGCACCAGGTTGCAGAAGAGGTGAGAAAATACTTTGGCGATAAGGTCTTTAAAACAGTAATAAACAGAAATGTTAGAATTTCAGAAGCACCGAGCTTTGGAAAACCGATAATCTTATACGATGCAGTTTCAACAGGTGCTCAGAATTATATGGCTTTAGCTGCAGAATTAATTGAAAGAAATTCAAAATCCGTAAGCACATTTAAGAATGAGTAAATTAAAAACAGGTTTGGGCAGGGGATTAGATGCACTGATAAAACCTCAGGAGTATATTAAGAATAATGAATCAGCTGACGATCTTTCTAAAGTTAAAGATGATGATGGCAAACAAATTGACGTTTTAGCTAAAATATCTGTTGAATTTATTTCAAGAAATCCATATCAGCCACGATTTAATATTGATCCTGTATCACTCGATGAACTGAAAAAATCAATACTTACAAATGGATTGATCCAGCCAATAACCGTCAGAAGGACTCCCAATCATAAATATCAATTAATATCCGGTGAGAGAAGACTGCAAGCCTGTAAAGACATTGGCTTCAAAGAAATACCAGCTTACATTATTGATGTTGCTTCAGACGAACTAATGCTTGCTCTGGCTTTGATAGAAAACATTCAAAGGGAAAAACTAAATGCAATTGAAATCGGGACAGCTTATAAAAGATTGATGGATGA
>JAOTUT010000008.1 GCA_029863735.1 Ignavibacteria bacterium | reverse complement strand
GGTTAAACACTTAAAGAACCAAAACAGGGGGGTAATAAATTTCGTTTAAGTGTTTAACCAGTGTTTCATCAAAAAGCCCGAATAGTTCAGAAGCCTTATAAGCCGGAACAGTTGAAAGAACAACATCTGCAAGTAATGTTAAAGTTTGTTTACCATCCCTGTAGGTTACTCCATAGTTTCCTTCAGCTGTTTTTCTTACAGAAGTAACTTCTACTCCTGTGCTAACACGACTGCCTAATTCTCTTGTTATAGCTTCAGGAAGCACTTTCATTCCATCTTTAAATGAAAACATCTTCGCACTTTGCTTAGAAACCTCTTTGCTCTTTTTCCTCTTACGAATGCTTCTGATAGTTCCGATAATTAATCCACCATAATCTTCTTCAAGAGCGTAAAGTTTTGGGAAAGCTGATTTAACACTTAGTTCTTCTGGCCTTCCTGCATAAACTCCTGCCACAAATGGATTAATAGCATAATCGAGAAATTCTTTGCCAAGTCTTCTTGTCACAAACTCTGCAATGCTCTGATAATAACCATCTTTTGATTTTCCGATGAAGGGTTCTGCCATCAATCTTAATTTTGCCTTACCTGAAAAAAGTTTCGTTTTGAAAAATGCTGGAGGAGATATAGGAAGTGCGTGAAGTTGTCCATCCCGAAGTATGTATCTTTTATTTCCTTCACGGTTGGCATAAACAAATTGATCTTCGAGATTCAATTCTTTTACAAGCTGTTGTATAAGGGGAGTAGTTTCCAAACCGCTGTTTGGGCCCCGATCAAAAAGGAAGCCTTCCTCAGATACTGTCTCAATTGACCCGCCCACTTTATCTTTTTGCTCGAGTACAATTACATCATATCCCTCTTTGAAGAGAAGGTAAGCAGTAGTTAATCCGGAAATACCGGCACCTATTACAACTATTTTCTTATTTGAAGACATATATTCATTTGGAATTAATTGAACTCAAATTTAACAATTTGTGCCGAACTTTAATGCGCAAAAAGTCATACATAATTTCCGGTAGTTCAACTCTTTCGACTTGTTTAGTTGATTCTTTCCATTATAAAACTTAAACTTGCCTCACATTATTTTGCTTAATCAAACAAAAAAAAACTATGAGCACTAATAAACCAATAACCGTTCTATGTGTTTCCTCTTACGAAAAAGGATTCGACTTTATGCGCGAGTGTAAGGAACAAGGCTGCAGGGTTCTGCTGCTGACATCCAAAAGTCTTGAAACCTCTCCCTGGCCCAAAGAAGCAATAGATGAAACTTTTTATATGGCCGATAAAAATAAAGAGTGGAATATGCGTGATGTTATTTACGGAGTAAGTTTTGTAGCAAGAAAAGAAAAGGTAGACAGGATTGTTGCTCTGGATGATTTTGATGTTGAAAAGGCTGCAGCATTACGAGAGCATTTACGTGTTCCAGGAATGGGAGATACAACAGCTCGTTATTTCCGCGATAAGCTTGCGATGAGAATGAGAGCGCAGGAAATGGAAATACCTGTTCCGGAGTTTATTCACGTACTAAACCATAATGAGTTAAATGAGTTTGCTGATAAGGTTCAGTTTCCTTATATGATAAAACCGAGAATGCTGGCAGGTTCACACGGATTAAAAAAAGTTCAAAGTAAAGATGAAATGTGGAACAGGATAAATCATCTGGGCGATGAACAATCATTCTTCTTGATGGAAAGATTCACCCCGGGAATATTTATCACGTTGATTCAATTATTTATGAACACGAAGTACGGTTTGCAATTGCCAGCCAGTACGGCAGACCACCTTTTGAAGTTGCACACGAGGGAAGAGTATTTACCAGCAGAACAATTGAAAGAGGAAGTAAAAAAGAACAACAGCTTTTAGAGATGAATGAAAAACTGATGAAAGCTCTTGGAATGTTAAGAGGGGTATCTCACACAGAATTTATTGAATCCGATAAAGATGGTAAACTTTATTTTCTTGAAACATCAGCACGTGTTGCCGGGGCCAATCTTTCCGAACTTGTACTTGCTGGTTCTGGAATTAATTTGTGGCGCGAGTGGGCGAAGATAGAAATACTCAGAGGAGAAGGGGAGTATAAGTATCCCGAAGTAGAGGATTACTATGCTGGAATTATTACCTCGCTTGCAAAACAGGAATGGCCGGATCTTTCATCTTACAATGATCCTGAAATTGTCTGGCGGCTGGACAAGTCGTACCACGCTGGATTTGTAATCCGTTCAAAGCACTACAAAGTTGTGGAACAAATGCTTGAAAACTATAACGAAAGGTTTTATAAAGACTTCTTCACCACCGCACCTATGAAGGAAAGACCGAGCGATTAGCAATAATTATTATTGGTCGGATTGTAAAATAATTGTAAAACCTCTGCTGGCTCAAATATTAAGCTTTTATCTAAGCATTTACTTCTCTATTATAGCTTTATACATCAGACTATAGTACATTTCTCCAGTCAGTTGTCCCTGTTAATTTGTTTTATAAAATGAAAGACTGATCAAATGAACCTCAAATTAAAAGATAATGCAGATTATAAAAGCCTTATTTACATATTTATTACCACAGCTTTGTTTATCGCTCAATGGATGTGGTGGGGTTTTAATCCGTTTATTTACACTTTGTTTCTGTTTATGTCTGTAGCTGTATCCGTAATGACTCACAACCATAATCACCTGCCTATGTGGCGTTCTAAAGTCATGAACGTACTTACCGATTGGTGGCTAACTGTGTTTTATGGTTTCCCGATATTCGCATGGATACCGACTCACAATAAAAATCATCACAGGTTTAATAACCGTGAAGGTGACGACTCCATTACATACAGGGTAAGTGAAAAAAATAATTTTCTCACACTAATTTCATATCCAACCATAAGCGGTTATTATCAGCAAAAGGCAATTTTCGTTTACCTCAAAGAGATGAAAGCAAACAACAAAGAAAAATTCTGGGTAAGTATCTCGCAGTACGTTGTCCTTGTTCTGTGGGTAGCAGCAGCTTTATTATTAGATTGGGAGAAAGCATTGCTCTTTGTAATTATACCTCAGCAAGTCTCCCTATTCAGCGTTTTGATATTTAACTATGTTCAGCACGTTCACGCCAACGAAGAATCCGAGTGGAATCATTCCAGGAACTTTACCGGGCTTCTTAATTTTCTACTTTTTAATAATGGTTATCACACTATCCACCATCATAAAGCTGGGCTTCACTGGAATAAAGTTCCGGAAGCTCACAAAGAAATAGAGAAGAATATAGATCCAATTCTGCTTGAAAGAAGTTTCTGGTGGTATATCGTAAGAAGTTACTTCTTGTCTATCATCATTCCTAAATTCAGAACGAACTCTATGAGATTGGAAAGAATAAGGAGAGAAGAAATAGCACGCCAGAATGGGAAAGTGTCAGCAAATGGACCCCTACCCGAGATGCAGGGATCATAATACCTTCGGAAAAAACCAGAGAAATTAAAAAAAAACTAAGAATGCCCCAGCTGGGAAGTTTTCTTAAATTTATCATGTTCTCCTAAATTTGTGGCGCCTATAAATGTTGTCCTGTCGAATTTATCTATATTTTTGTGACATACAATTTGATATGCAGTTGAACCTCCGTGTCTCCCAATAATTACTGACCAGGCGAGAAAAATTTCATAAATCCTAAAGATACGTTCCCCGTATTTTTCAAGTACCTTTTCTTTGTTTGAAAGCCAATTGTCATACCACCTATTAATGGTGGTTGAATAGTGGTTTCCAATATTTTCAACTGAATGCACCTCAAAACCAACCTTTTCTATTCGTTGTAAATCCCAATTTAATGGCATACTTGCATCGGCTCCTGAGAAAATATATTTGTTCATAAATAAGCCCCACACGAGGTCTTCCCTGTTATGCTTTTGTAACAAGCTATTACGTTCACGTAAGCCGGCAATTTGTAAGTAAAAAAGTCCATCATCTTCCAGAAGATCATAACATTGTTTCATGAATCTTTTGAAATACTTAATACCAACATGTTCTGCCATTTCAAGACAGGTAATTTTTTTATACTTTTTATCTGTAGGTATATCTCTATAATCCATCGTCCAAATTTTCGCACGATCTTCTACACCATATTCCATAATTTGTCGTATAGCCCATTCTGCTCCAGCCGAGGCAATTGTTACTCCAGTCGTATTAACTCCATAATGTTTAGCCAGGTGAGCCACAAGAGTTCCCCAACCACATCCAATATCTAACAATTCTTCCCCTTCCTTAAGCTGCATTTTTTGAGCGATCAGGTTCAGCTTATTTTCCTGTGCCTCTTCCAGCGACTCATTTAAATTCTTAAAATAGCAGCTGGTATAAATCATCTTTGTTCCTAAGAACCAACTAAACAGATCATTCTTATTATCATAGTGACTTTTAATTATTCTTTTATCCTGCTTTTGTGAATGAATAGTAACTTCTGGAATCATCCTTGAAATGAAGAAATAATAATGCTGCGCGGTGAAATTATAAGTGAAAATGTCGTTCTTATATTTCAATAATTCCATAAAGCTGACTTTTATGTCAACCTTTCCAGCAATGTAATCTTCTATAAAATGACCTATAGCCACTTTTTTCTTTAGATATCGCTTAGCTACTCTTGGGTTCTTTACTTCAATAAGATCAGAGATCGTTTTAGTCATAATAGGTTTTAAATTTGTATTCAATATGTAATACAAAGATAAATAATTTTCTGGAGAGATTAATTTTTTGAATTTATTCTTCTAATTCACCAAGGAAAAGATCAAGTCAAAAACAGTTCCTTTTGCTTTTATTTACAACAGGAAATGGGTGTTTGATTTATTCAGTTCTTCAAACCGTCCTCGAATATTTGGCTTTATTTTCTTTTTATTAAATTAAGAAAAAATATTCTGATCTCATTATAATATAAAGAACGTAATCTTGTTACGCTCTTATAATTATAAAATATGACCCTTCTCTTTATTCAATTCGCATTTGCTAAAAATTTAGTTTTGGCAAACCTTGTTAACAGTTGTGTGATCTTAATTTTTTAATTATTATATTTTTATTGATTTGTTTTTCGTACTCACTAAACTTTCTGCTTAGTCAGTTTTTTACTTTGCTTGTGGGAGAAATTAAGGGGAAAAATTTATGAATAAGTTATTTATTCAGATTTAATATTTTGAAGCAAAGTAAGGAGGAAAAAATGAGTAGCGAATTTCGCCTCGGCAAGCAAGTAATACATTTAATATTCATTGCAATATTTTCTTCTATACAACTTGTATTGTTAACTTCGTGCGAAGATGAACCAGTCGTTGAAACAAAGGAAAATGACCTGGTTGCAACATTTGGCTTAAAAACATTAGGATCCATTCCATACCCACTAGATAACCAGCCAAGCTATGAGAGGATAGCTCTGGGCAGATTACTATTTTATGATCCTATTCTTGGTGGTGAAAAAGATGTAGCATGTGGTACTTGTCATCATCCGGATTTTGGCTTTTCGGATGGAAGGCAGCTTCCAGCAGGGGCAAGTGGTATTGGTTTGGGACCCAATCGGATTTTAACCAGTTCATATATTTCCGGAGAACCGATTGATCTGACACCTCGAAATTCCCCAACTTGTTATAACATAGCTTATAACTTCGATGGTGGGGTTTCCTCTCATAATGGAGTTCAATTTTGGGATGGAAGACTGAATAGCATTGAGAAACAAGCTTCCAAGCCAATTACTTCTCGTGTTGAGATGCGTGGGGACGCTTATCCCGGAACGAATGAAGAAGCGGCTAGAGTTGCATTAGACAGTGTGCTTGCCAGGCTAAGGGCAATTGAAGAATATGTAATCCGTTTTTGTACTGCCTTTCCAATAGAAGCAGATGAATGGGATAGAGGAACTCGCGAGCATGTGATTGATTCATCAACTTATGTTAGATCAATTGCTTCATTTGAACGTGAGCTTGTTACAATTAATTCTCCTTATGATAGATTTGTGCGAGGAGAAGAAGATGCATTGAACAATTTTCAAAAAAAAGGATTGGAATTATTTTTTACAAAAGCAAAATGCTCCCGGTGCCATAACGGGCCTATGTTTAGTGACTATAGTTTTATTTGCCAGGGTGTTCCACAATTGGGTCCAGGGAAGGATGTTATTCCGGGAGATGATACTGGCAGGGAAGAACATACTAAAAATCTGACCGACAGATACAAATTCCGAACTCCTACTCTGAGAAATATTGAGCTGACTCCACCGTATATGCACGATGGTGTTTTTGCAACACTTGAGCAAGTGGTAAGATTTTATAACGATGGATGCAATCCTCGTCATCCTCAAGTGACTGATATTATGATGGAACCGGAATCAATTCAACCGCTTGGTTTATCTGATAATGAAGTGCTTGCTATTGTAGAATTTTTGAAAGCTTTAACAGATCCAGGAATTGGATTGCAGTCTTATATGCTTACTGTGCCGGAGAGAGTACCTAGTGGATTAACGCCATTATATGGTTGGCGTGGTCCAGGTTCTGGTGATTAGGATATAGAGTTATTCTTGAGATTTTTTCGCCAAGATGAGATGAGGAATAAACCAGATAATTACACAGTCCTTGAATACTTGGCTTTATCCTCTTTTTTCAAACACCATCGTTGCTTTATGCCAGGGCAGCACATTTCCCGCAGACCGTGCTTCTTCTTTTTCCCCACCATAGATTAGATAAGAAAAAATATTTTCATTTCCCGAAAGGTCCTTATAAAAATTTAATCCATTAAAAAATTCTTCGTTAATAGTTTTACCTGATTTAATTTCAAGTATTATTTTTTCCAATCCAGAATCAATCAGGCAATCAACTTCCCGTCCAAGCTTATCACGCCAGTAATAAAATCTATCATTTAATCCTTTATTCATTTTATGTTTTAACAAATCTGAAATCACCAAGTTTTCAAATAAAGACCCAATTAAGTAATGTGTACTTATCTGATTTACACTTTCTAGTCCGAGCAATGAACATGCTAATCCGGTATCATAAAAATAAAGCTTCGGCATTTTAACCAATCTTTTGTTAAAATTTTGAAAATGTGGTTCCAACCTAAAAATAATATAACTGGCTTCGAGTACCGATAACCAGGATTTAACCGTGTTTACTGAAATTCCCGCTTCAACCGCAAGTGATGAAAGATTCACTAACTGTCCAATTCTTCCCGCGCATAATTTAACAAATAGTGTAAAGGAGTTAAGATCAGAAATATTTTTTATTAATCTCACATCTCTCTCAAGGTAGGTGCGGATATAATTTGGATACCAATCTGTTGGCTCAATTTTCCGATCATAAATAGGAGGATAAAATCCTTTAAAAATAAAATTCGAATAATCATCTTCTGAATCATTGGGTCGAACTTCACTAAGGCTAAACGGAAGCAAAGTCAAAATAGCTACTCTTCCTGCTAACGTCTGAGAAATTTTCTCTTGCATTAAGAAATTATGCGAGCCGGTCAGAATAAAACTGACCGGGATTTTCTTTTCATCAACATGAGCCTGAATGTATGAAAATAGATCCGGAACTCTTTGAACTTCATCAATGATTAAACCTGATTTTTTAGAAGACAAAAAAGAGCGGGGATCGTTCTGCGCAAATAATCTTGTGTCTGGCTCTTCCAGATTCACATATTCTTTATCCGGGAAAACCATTTTTACTAAGGTTGTTTTTCCAGACTGCCTGGGTCCAATTACAGCAATTACCGGAAATTTTTCCGCCAGATGAATAAGTTTGTCTTGTATATCTCGTTTAATCACGATGTGAAAATACAATCATCTGGACAAATTTGCAATTTGATTGCAAACTTGTCCAAAAATAGGCTCAAATAGTGCAAATTTTAGTGATTTGGAAATTCTGAGGGCAAAGTTGTTTTTCTCTTGCTTTGGAAGGATTTATTTAAACCGTCCTCGAATACTTAGCCTTATCTTCTTTCCGTTCGATGTATCCGTCAAAGTTCATCGCAATATTTCGGATGAGAAGTCTACCCATATCTTTTATTTTAAAGCCGTCTTCGTTCATTACTATTAATTCATCGGCTTCAAAGTCTTTTAAGTTGCCGAGTCCCCATTTGAAGTAATCTTTAAAGTTGATCCCAAACTTTTCATCTATTGATTTATAGTTCAACTCGAAGTCACACATAATTCTCATTATCACCTCGTGCCTGATATGGTCGTCTTCACTTAGTTTGTAGCCTTTTGCTGTCGGCACAGTTTCATTATCAAGTGCTGTATAGTATTCTTTTTCTGTTTTGTAATTCTGTGCATAAATATTTTTTAGCTGACTGATCGATGTAATTCCAAACGCGTAAAGATCAGCTCCTGCATTTGTGCTGTATCCCTGGAAGTTTCTGTAAAGTTTTTTCTGCTTCATTGCGATTGTTAGTTCGTCATCAGGTTTTGCAAAATGGTCCATCCCGATAAATTCATATCCGGCACTGGTTAGTTTTTCAATGCTCATCTTTAATATTTCCAACTTCTCTTCAGGCTTTGGTAAATCTTCTTCGTGAATCAGTGCCATATGTTTTTTCATCCAGGGAACATGTGCATAGTTAAACAAAGCAATTCGATCGGGAGAGATATCAATAATTTTTTCAATCGTATCTGTAAAAGATTTCACGGTTTGAAAGGGGAGTCCGTAAATAAGATCAAGATTAATACTGTGATATTTCAGTTCTCTTACCCAGGTGACAACTTTTCTCGTCAAATCTTCGGGCTGAATTCTGTTAACTGCCTTCTGAACCTGATCATTAAAATCCTGCACACCCATACTAATTCTATTAAAGCCATTGCTTCTCAAAGCTTCAAGATGTTCTTTTGTTAATTCTCGCGGATCAATTTCGCAGCTATTTTCAGAATCATTTTTAAGTTCAAACGACTGATTGATGTACGAAGTAAGTTTATGAATTTCATCTGGCATAAGATGAGTTGGAGTTCCTCCACCCCAGTGGTGCTGCGCAACTTTTCTGTCTGGCAGTAAATAAGTTCTCAACAGATCAATTTCTTTCTGAACGTATTTTATGTATTCATTAATTCTATCCCTGTTGCGTGTAACCAGCATATTGCATCCGCAAAAGAAACAAAGAGTATCGCAGTAGGGAATGTGAAAGTAGAGCGAAAGGTCAGGAAGGTTTTTTCCGTAGTTTGTTTTTACAATCTCATCAATATATTCTGCGTGGGTGAATTGATCATTGAACTGCGGAGCAGTTGGGTAGCTTGTGTACCGCGGTCCGGGCTTATCGTATTTCTTGAATTTTTTTAAATCTACTTTGAACATATAATTTTCCTTTTTTACCACCGAGACACTTAGGTCACATAGCTTCACTAAGTGGTTCTAAGTGATCTTAGTGACTTAGTGGTGAAATGATTTACTCTCTTCTTTAACATAATTTACTAACACTTTTACATTCTCAGGATCAATGTCTGGTAAAATGCCATGACCGAGATTAAAAATGTGCCCATTTCCTTTGCCGAATGATGCAAGGACTTTTCTTGCTTCCCTTTTGATAAAAGACGGATCAGCATAAAGCACCGTCGGATCAAGGTTTCCCTGTATTGCAACTTTACCACCAATTTTTCTTCTGACCTTTTCAAGCTCAAGAGTCCAGTCAACACTTATTGCATCTGCACCTATCTCTTTAAGTTCGTGCATGAGGTAATGAACACCTTTGGGGAAATAAATTACCGGCTCATCTTTTCTTTTTATTTCAGAGATGAGTTGATGGACATATCTCATTGCAAATACCTGGTAATCTCTTGGTGAAAGAATTCCAGCCCAGGTATCAAATATCTGAACAAGATTTGCACCTGCTTCAATCTGAACAGATAAATATGCTGCAGTTGCCTTTGTAATTTTATCAAGAAGAATGTGTGCAAGCTCGGGATTACCGTAAATTAATTTCTTCACTTTTGAAAAAGATTTTGAGCCCTGACCTTCAACCATGTAAGTAAGAATTGTCCACGGTGCACCGGCAAATCCAATAACCGGAACTCTTCCATTTAATTCTTTTTTAGTTAATGAGATAGCATCCAGAACAAATTTTAAATCTTTACTTGGATCCGGTGATTTCAATTTAGCAACATCATCTTTTGATTTTATCGGACTTGTAAAAACAGGTCCTTTGCCTTCATTAATTTCCAGATGCATTCCCATTGCTTCGGGAATTACTAATATATCAGAAAAAATTATCGCAGCATCAACACCAATAATATCAACCGGCTGAATTGTTACTTCAGATGCGAGCTCAGGTGTTTTGCACATTATTAAAAAATCATGCTTTGAACGAATTGTTCTGTACTCGGGTAAATATCTTCCAGCCTGGCGCATAATCCAGATAGGTGTGCGTTCTGTTGGCAAACGTTTACAGGCCCTAATGATTAAATCATTTTGTAATTTCAAACCTTCTCCTTGCTATTACTGTAGTATTCAACAATTTTATTTGTCAATCCGTTTATAGTGTATTCATCGGGAAGAATTTTTACTTTTACTTTCTTCGATTCAATTGCTTCTTTGGTTGTGGGACCAATTGCAGCGACATTATACCTGCTGAAATATTGAAAAGGATTTTTAATATTTGCTATCTGCAGGAAGTTCTCAAATGTTGAAGGACTTGTAAAGATAAACAGATCAAGATGAGAAGAGTCTAGCTGCTGAAGGCTTTGTTTTAGATTATCCCCTGATGGGATTGCAACATTATAAACTGGTACTGACTTAATAATCGCGCCCAATTCTTTTAACCCCATTGGTAACTCTTCTCTGCCAATAGCAGATCGGGGAATGAATACAACTTTGTTTTTCAAATTGTATTTTGACAGCGCTTCAATTACACCTTCAGAACTAAACTTATCAGGGACTATGTTCACACTGATATTATTTTTATGACAATATGCTGAAGTCTTATTTCCAACGGCAACTACTTTTGTCTGGTTGTAATTAATTAAAGCGCCAATTTCTTGAATTCTTTTAGAGAACATTTGTACAGAATGGATAGAAGTAAAAATTATAAAATCTATTCTATCAGGATGAGCGACAATAGAATCAAACTTACTCCAGTTGGATGGAGGAACAATTTCAAGTGTGGGAACAATAATTACATTTGCGCCAAGATTTATTAAAGCAGCTGCAGATTCACGCGATTGCTCAATCGTTCTGGTGATTACAATTGTTTTACCTTTTAAAGGAAGTTCTTTGATATTGTTGAAGCCCGAATAAAGTCCGTGCAAAATGAAATCAAATATTTCTTCTTTCTCTTTTGCAGCAGTTTCATCGGGAATGTTTTCGTTTATTCCTCTTTGAACAGCGCCATAAATACTTCCGAATATCAGACTAATTGCAAACTCTTCGTCAACTTTTCTGAAAACACTCTCTTTTTCACCTCTCGATATGATTTGCATAATCATTTGCTTCATCTGTTTTTCGAGTGAAAGCATATCTTCACAAAAAGAATTTTGTTTATTAAGTGTTTCTCTCTGATAGATGAGAAAGAATTTCCTGTGCTTCATCATAAACATATAAAGATGAGTTACAAAAGCACGAAGTGAATCAATACTGTTTTGTTCGGATTCTATTTTTTGTTTCAGAAGTGAGAGAAGGTTCTCCATCCTTGTATGCATTATTGTAAAATAGAGTTCTTCCTTCGAGGTGAAATAATTATAAACAGTTCCTTTTGCTACGGAAATTAATCTGGCAACATCATCCATCATTACTTCGTGATAATGCTTGGTGGAAAAAAGCTCAGCCGCAGCTTCGAGAATTTTTTCTCTTTTCTTCTTTCGTTTTATTTCACGCTTTTCTTTTAACATTGCAGTTATTTAATTAACTCTCCAATCATTTAAAGCAAGAACTTCACCCGTGTTCGGATCGATTACCATTTCCTGGCCTGTAGCTTTATAATTTTCTTCGTTTCCAAATTCCGTTAGTGTTGATAAAATTCTCCAGACATACCTTTTCAGCTTAAAATCCCAAAGGAAACCAACTTCCCATTCTCTTACACCTTCTTTTAGCCCCATTTTACTCGCAATTTGTTTTGCAATTTGTTCATCAATATTGAAATCACATTCTTCAGGAAAATTTACGCATCGTGGAATTCCGACGATATCACGGTTCTTCAATACATTTCCCAAAGAATCAACAGTAAATTTTATAGTTGCATTCACATAAGGTTTTTCAGGCATAAAAAATTTGTAAGCCATTTCATAATATGGAGGAGTGTGTTTCGTTCTGTAAAAATCAGGAGTGATATATTGCTGAAAAAATTCTTTTCCGGTTGAAACCGTAATGAAGGAATTTGCTTTGGTTAAAATTTCAAGGGGAACCGAACCTTCTTCCTTATCCTCACAGGCTCTGCATTTACAGGATGTTAAAACAGAAATGCATATTAAAATTATTATTGCAGAAAAAAATATTGAAATTTTATGGAATGATTTGGTTATCATTTAGCCCTCACTGTTTTGTAAATTTCATCCAGAATGATATTCGCTCCCGCTTTCAATAAGTCATTTGCCAGCTTTTTGCCAACTTTTTCAGGATTGTTTTTGCTTCCGCGAATTTTTTTTCGGAAAGTTAAACTGCCATCTAATGCTCCTACCAAAGCATGGATAAGTATTCCATTAGACTTTACTTCTGCAAGCGCTCCAATTGGAACCTGGCAGCCGCCCTCGAGGGTTTTGAGCAAGGCGCGTTCAGCTAAAACTGCTTTATATGTATCTTCGTGATGAATTGATTTTAAGATTTCATTCACGATTTTGTTGTCAGCCCTTGTCTCAATTCCTAATGCACCTTGTCCAACCGCAGGAAGCATTATATCTGTTTTAATTATTGATGAGATGTGCTTGTTAAGTTTTAATCTTTCAACACCGGCTCTCGCAAGGATAATTGCATCCCAGTCAGATTTAAGAAATTTTTTAATTCTTGAAGGAACGTTTCCTCTGAGTTCGACAAGATTCAAATCGGGTCTGATATGCAGAAGTTGGCACTTTCTTCTTAAAGATCCTGTTGCAACCGTAGCCCCTTCAGGTAAATTTAAAATTGTAGTTCCTTTTTTTCTCGCAATAAGAACATCATGAACATTATGTCTTTTTGTTACAGCAGTGAGTTTTAAACCTTTGGGAATTTCTATTTGCAGATCTTTCAGGCTATGAACTGCGAGATCGATTCTTTGATTGAGAAGTTCTATCTCGAGCTCTTTTGTAAACAAGCTTCGGTCACCAATTTTTGAGAGAGCAACATCAAGTATTTTATCTCCCTTAGTTTTGATGATCTTTATCTCAACCGAAATATTTTTATTCTTTTTCTCAAGCACACTTTTCACGAAGTTTGCCTGCCAGAGAGCAAGTTCACTTCCCCTTGAACCGATGATAGTTTTTTGCTTCAAAATTGTGTCCTAGTCTTTCTCTGAATTTTTCCCGGAATTGATTCCAAAAAGATCTCTTATAATTCCAATTTTAGTTGAAGCATCAACTGAGGCAGAGGCTTCATCTGCTTTTCGTAATTCGATAGTTGGATGATGGAGAATTTTATTGATTATTCTCTTCGTAACAATATCAAGCTTCTCCTGATCTTCAGTGGCAAATTTGTTTTTGTTTTTATCTACTTCTTCGTTTCTGATCTCTTCGAAAAAATCCCTGAGATCTTTAATTGCCGGAGCTGCCTGGAGAGAGTTGTACCATTCCCAGAAAACATCCAGCTCTTCCTCAATTATATTTTCAACTTTAGGAATTTCTGATTTTCTTTTCGAAAGATTTTGTTCAACTATAATATTCAATGAGTCAAGGTCGTGATAGAAGATGTAATCAATTTTTTTCGTCTCGGGATCAATATCACGAGGGATTGCAATATCCATTAAAATCATAGGATTGTTACTTCTCTTTTTTAACGCAACTTTAACATCATCTTTGTTAACAAGAATTTCAGGCGAAGCGGTCGCACTTATAATTATATCGAACTCATAAATTGAATCTTTGAATTCTGTAAACGGAATTACTTTTGCATTCAGTTTTTGAGCTAGCTTATCAGCCTTTTCCTGGGTTCTGTTCGTAACAGCAAGGCTGCCAATTCCTTTTTCTGAAAGATGTTTAGCTGCTATTTCACCAGTTTCCCCTGTCCCTATTACCAGTGCTGATTTTTTACTAAGGTTTGAAAATATTTTTTCAGTTAACTGAACTGCAGCGTAACTAACAGTTACGGCCCCCTCACTAATTGCTGTTTCTGATATTGCTCTTTTACCGGTTCTGATTGCAGCATCAAAAATTCTATGCATAATGTAACCGGTAAAATTTGACTCCTCGGCAATCTGGAAAGAATCTTTTACTTGTTTGAAGACCTGGTTATCGCCAACGAGAAGCGAATCAATTCCGGTGGCAACGCTGAATAAATGTTTAATTGCTTCTCTCGAAACAAACTTTTGAAAATGCTGCTCAGTAATGTTATGGTACGACTTAAAGTTTAGAAGAAGGGTTTGAAATTTTTCGTGAGATGATTCTACATTACTTGGTATTCCAAAAA
>JAOTUT010000303.1 GCA_029863735.1 Ignavibacteria bacterium | reverse complement strand
CCTGCTCTAAATTTTTCTTCCATTTCTTTTTCGTTTGACCTGGCAAATTAAAAATCAAATCGAGACTAATATTTTCAAAACCAGCTTCTGCCGCATCATTCACTGTCCTGATTGCTGTTTCAGAATTATGAATGCGTGTAAGAAATTTCAAGTCATTGTTATCAAAAGATTGAATACCTATGCTTATTCGATTTATTCCGACAGTTCTAAAAGTTTTCAGCTTTTCTAAAGAAACTGTTCCCGGATTTGTTTCCAACGTGATCTCTGCATCATTCCTTACTCGGAAATTTGTATTGATGCTGTCAAGAATTTCAGAAATGTATTCCGGTGCCATCAGCGAAGGAGTACCTCCGCCAAAGAAAATTGAAATGAGTTCCCTGTCTTTCGAAAATTTTTCAGCAGAGTGAGAAATTTCTTTTTTCAGACATTTTAGAAAGGATTGAATGTTATCGGAAGTTATTATCGAATAGAAATCACAATAGATACACTTATGATCACAAAAAGGAATATGTATGTAGCAGGCTGTTTTAAGCATACATAATAAACAGAGTATAAATAATTGTTATTAAGTTAACGGGAAGTTAAGAAGAAATGAAATCCGGAATTATTCCAATCAGAATCCGAAGCCTACACCAACTGTTCCTGTATTTGTGCCACCGAATTTATAATCAAAATTTAAAAGGAAAATCGAAAGGTTTATTGAAGTTCCAATTGCAAGATTAACTGTATTATCACCGGTATAATCAATATTTAGTTGTAATTCCTGTTGACCGGCAGGACTATCAAATTGATATTTATAATCTATCTGACTTCGGGAAGTTTCATAAGTTAACCCCGCGTACGGTTCTATTGAAATCTTTCCGCCAATTCTTTTACTTAGATATATACCGAACTGTGAAGCTGTATTTGTAAATACGTCTCCAACATTAAAGTTTTGGAAGTAATAACCAAAACCGATTTCAATAGGCAAAGGATCACTAAACCAATAATTAAAATTGTGAATAATTCCAGCACCCCAGACATTTACAACTCCAAGGTCATACAGATTTATTCCACGGAAGTAACGAACGGAAATACCTGTTCCAACCACACTTCCCAAATCAAACTGTAAAGCAGGAGACGGCATTATATCAATATTATTCAAATAGCCTTTTACATCTGTTACTTCAAGTGTGTAACTATCAATATTATATCCTTGAATTTCAGTTCCGGGAAATTCAACCTGTAGATGCTCATCGAGTCTGCCGATTATTGTTGGTCCGTCGAATTTGACTTCCCATGACTTCGAAAGAATTTCATTTTTTATTGATTCATAATTCGGGATAGTACTTGGATCATATCCCGATGAGATAAGAATTTCATCCACCTGAGCAGAAGTTAGATTAAGATTACCCACATAACTGAATCTTCTGTAATCATCAGTGAAGAACGAGCCCACAGCAACGAATCTAAACTTAGCATGGATTCCGTTTGAAGTTGACGGTAATCCGGTAAACCAGCCTGAGTTCATACTTGAACCAAAGGCACTGATAACCGGTTCAGAATACTTTAGAACCGCATTCGAAGATAAATTTGAAAGTGTCTCGCCGATTGATTGTGGAATTGCTCTCGATGAGGTAAATAAAAAAACTAATAAAATTAGTAAAACGGTTTTTGAAATCTTTTTCATTAAATTCTTCATAAATAATTAAGCTAAGGGTCAAAAATTATTCCTTTTGGCTAATCAGTTCACGAGCGCTTTTTAGGCTTGCTTCAGTGATTTTTTCACCACTGAGAAGGCGGGCAATTTCCGTAATTCTTTCCGATTGCGGTAATTTTTTTATTGAGCTGATTACTCTCTCATTTTGAGCAATTTTTTCTATTGAAAAATGATGGTCTGCTAGGCTGGCAATTTGCGGCAAATGTGTAATTGAAATAACCTGATGATATGCTGAAAGATTCTTTAATGTTTTACCAACTTTTTGAGCAACTCTACCGCTAACACCAACATCGATTTCGTCAAAGATAAGTAACGGAAGTTTATCATTCTTTGCAAGAGTAGATTTCAATGAAAGCATTATTCTCGATACCTCACCTCCCGATGCAACTTTTGCGAGAGGTTTCAAATCTTCGCCGGGGTTTGTTGAAATGAAAAATTCCACTTCATCAATTCCATTTGATGTGGCCTTAAAATATTTTCCATCAATGAAAACTCCGGAATCTTTTTCTTCTTGAGAAATATTTATAAATGTTTTGAACTGAGGTTCCTGTATGCCCAGCTCTTTTAGTGTTTCTTCAATACCTTTCTTGACAAGTTTAGAAGCTTGCTCTCTTTTTTTGGATAAGCTTTTTGCCATATTACCAGCGTTTTTTCTCAACTCAAAAATATTTTTGGAAAGCTCTTTAATTTTTCCGGAAAAATTTTCGGCGAGTTCAAATTCTTCTCCAATTTTTTTACGGTAATCAATAATGCTTTTAACTGAGCCTCCATATTTCTTCTTCAGAAGATTTATTGCGCTCAGTCTTTCCCGTTTCCCTTCAACTTCTTCCTGATCAAGAATAATATTCGAATTGTAGCTTCTCACATAGTTTGAAATGTCCTGAACCTGTGCAAGTGCAGATTCAGATTCATTCAATGTATCAGCAAAAGATTTATCAATTTCATTTAATTTTTGTAGCAGAGTTTTTACTTTAGCAAGCGCAGATTGAATTGAGCTGTCAGATTCATAAAGCAACTGGTAAATTTCTGAGGATATTTCAGAAAGTTTTTCCGAATTTTCAAGAATTTTTAATTCTTCAATCAGCTTATCATCCTCGTCTTCATTAGGAGAAACATTATCAATTTCTTTTATCTGGAAAGAGTAAAAATCTTTTTTCTCTTTTATGCTGTTCTCTTTTCCCTTAAGATCAAATAGTTCTTTTTCTTTATGAAGTAATTCGGAAAATATTTTTTTGTATTGCAGAAGTATATTCTGGTAGTCACCAAATTCATCGAGATAATCTATGTGAGTTTCAGTTCTAAGAAGTGACTGATGCTCATGCTGACCATGCAGATCAACCAATAAATTTCCGACATCTTTTACCAGGTTGAGATTTACGGGAGTATCATTGATGAAACATCGGTTGGATCCTTTGAGTGAAATCTCCCTTCGAATAATCAGTTCATCAGAAAAATCAACATCATTTTCCTCAAGAAGCGATTTAACTTTTTTGTTTGCCTTTACATTAAATATTCCTTCAACAAAGGATTTTTGTGCACCTTTACGCACAACTTCTGTGGAAGCTCTTTCACCAAGGAGCAGACTCATAGCATCAATCAGAATTGATTTG
>JAOTUT010000302.1 GCA_029863735.1 Ignavibacteria bacterium | reverse complement strand
TTATACTACCGTTAAAAATAGGAAATGCAAAAGCTGAGGAACTGATTCTTACAGGTAAATCGATTTCTGCAGAGGAAGGGAAAACCATCGGTTTAATCAATGAAGTTTTCGAAAACAAAGAGGAAATGGAAAAAGGTGCGGATAAATGGATAGCAACTAACATTCTGAACAAAAGCGCCTCGTCGTTGCGTTATACTGTCAAGGCTTCCCGTACTACCTTTAATCACCTATTGAGAAAAATGCTGCCCGCAGTAGAGGAGATGTACATAAAAGAGCTAATGGAAACCGATGATGCTAATGAAGGGATCAATTCTTTTCTTGAAAAAAGAAAACCAACCTGGAGAAATCGTTAAGAATAATTGAAGTAAATATGGCGCGAATCAATTTTATAAAAGCCCTTACCAAATAAAGCAAGAGCTTTAACTTATCCGTTACTAAATAATTTTACTTCATCACCACCATCTTCTTTGTTTCGACAGAAAAACCTGCCTGTTGTCTAATAAAATAAGCCTATCAATCAGATTTCGATTAGATGTAGCGATTGCAGTGATTTAAAACTTCATATTTATACTTTTAATTTATTTTCCAGAGGGCCTTGTGTTATCTCAGTTAAGTCATGCATAATTGTAAAGGGTTTTACACTGAAATTGCTCAAAGCAGGATGGCTAGTAACAGTTTTAGCAAGTGACCCGGTTAAAAACTCATTAAGTGAAGCCTCGTCTTCAAACAGATAGATCCCCCCAGCTTCCTTCTTATTTTCATTCATAATCCAAATCTTCCACATTAATCCAGGAAGATTTGCAAATTGATCTACGAGGGAATTTACAGCTTGTTCGTATTCACCACTAGAAACACTGAAGTTGAAATTGATTTGCAACAATCTTTCAGACATTTTTTCCTCCAAATTTTTGTTAATATTTAAAGATCAACCTGATGAGAGTTAATACATATCAGGAAGATCGCTTCCTAGAATGCATGCGATTATAAAATGATAATAACGAATAATTACTAATTATGCAAAATTTTTAATTATAAAATCCCGCCATTCTGCCTACCGGACAGGTAGGCTTTCATTGATGGGATTTACGTAAAGAATATTTTTTTTTACTTCATCAACACCATCTTCTTAGTCTCAACGAAAGGACCTGCTTTTAACTGATAGAAGTAAACTCCGCTTGGTAGATCATCTGCATACCAGGTTATCTCATAACTACCCACAGCTTTTTCTTCATTAACTAAAGTTTCAATTTCGTCGCCAAGGATGTCAAATATTTTAATAACAACAATTGATCTTATAGGAACCGAGTACTGAACTTTAGTATTTGGGTTAAAAGGATTTGGAAAATTCTGTTCTAAATTAAATGTAACCGGGATAGATTTATTCTCTTCTCTAGGTACGTCCGTAGCATATAAACTCCGATAAACACCGTTGGTAGCACCAAGATATGCAAAATCATCAGAATCTACAGAAATGTCATTTGCAAATGTAAAAGCACCCATTAATCCATTTGATAATGTGCTCCAGTTATTACCCTTATTAAGAGACCGAAATATATCATACCTTGTCATATCCTGCGCATCTAAGTATTTGATACTGGCAAAAATATAACCAGCAGAATTAGTTGCCATAGCATAAACGGTGAACATATATAATCCATTAGAACCTTTTGGGATTCCGTTATCAGCCGTTACCCAACTATCGCCTAAGTCGTCTGAACGATGGATACCGTTTCCATCCACACCATATATTGTATTGTCCGAAGCAATTGTCAATTCTGTAACGCCATTGCCTATTCCATTAGTGAGATGTTCCCAATTGTCACCATTGTCGGTAGAGCGATACAAACCGGCGGGTATAAAGCTTACAGTATAAACATAGCCGTTGGGTGCTGTAAAAACATTACTAGCACTACTTGTGTAAACCTGATCCCAATTAGCACCGTCATCCGTTGAACGATAAACTCCGCCGTTAGTGGATACGAAAATATGACCAGTATTATTTGTTGATATGCCAGAGATAGCTAACAGATTGAAAATACTTCCGCCAATTTCTAACCAGTAGTTACCAAAATCCGTTGATTTTTGTAGCGTGTTTGGACCACCAATAATAATATTTCCATTTAACTTATTCTCTGAGCAAGCAGAAATCTCAAATTGGGCGCCAGAAACTTCTGGGCTCCTATCAGACCATGAAGCTCCGCCATCGCTTGAATGTAATAAACCTGCAAATGGCTGAACAAAAAGATCACCATTAGAATGAACAGTTACTCCCTTAATATCGAGAGCCAATAATCCATCATCAGATGCAAGCCAGTTATCTCCGTTATTAGTAGAGGAATAAACACCCCCCATTCCACCACTTGAACTAAATTCAGCATAGTATGAGTCTAATCCGCAAAATATATTACCCGCAGAATTTTCAAATAAAAAATTTATTGATGGATAATAGAAAAAGGATGTGCTTGGAGGTATTCCTGTATTCACATATTCCCACGTTGTACCATTATCTGTAGAACGCTCGACACCATTGCCACCGGTTCCTGTGGTCGTACCGACAAAAATATTGCCGGAAGATGTAACAGAAACGGAAAGGGGTTGCCACAAAAATGCACCTGAAACATAAATTTCTGTCCAGTTCGCTCCGTTATCGGTGGAAATAAAAACTTTGTTATCACTTGAAGCATATATATCATCATTAGTGTGGATATATAATCCGTGTCCCTTTTCTGTATAAACCTGTGTCCATGTATCACCATTATCTGTAGAACGGTGAACTCCTTTATCAACATCACCGGAAACGGAAACAAATAGATCACCATTACTGTTGATCCCCAGATCTGAGATAATCCCAAAGACTCCGCTTGGACTGAAAACTGTGGTCCAGTTTGCACCATTATCTGTAGAACGAGAGATGATAAAACTACCCACTATTGTACCGCCTACAAAAATATCACCACTGCTGTTTACTACAACAAGCTGAGTGGGTGTGGTTGCAGGAACTAATGGAACATTTGGAATTTCAGTCCAGTTCTGACCATTGTCAGTTGAACGAAATAACCGGGATTGACCAAGAATTCTGTCAGTGCCAAAGATGTAGATATCTCCATTTGAATGCTTGAATAGATCTGTAATATAATTAGTGCTGCCCATTCCGTTCTCTGAAAGTGTCCAGCTAGTGCCGGCATCTGATGAGCGGAAAGCACCCTCTGTTGTACCGAGTACCATATCTCCGTTATCAGCTTCTACTACACATACTGCAGTTCCACCGATCGGACCTCCAGTATGTTGCCAGAAATTCTGTGCAATAATTGTAGTGGATAACAATCCACAA
>JAOTUT010000301.1 GCA_029863735.1 Ignavibacteria bacterium | reverse complement strand
TCCTTGTTTTACAAGCTCAGGATTTTCGCGAATGAATTTAATATCAAGCATAAAATTTTATTTAACCACTATGTTATAAATCTTATTTTTTACGTAAATCTCTTTAACTATTGTTTTATCTGCTGTGTGTTTTATCACTTTGTCTTCAATAAAAACAACCTTCTTAACATCTTCCTGCTCGCTGTTGAGTGGAATATCTATTGTCGCTCTTAACTTCCCATTCACCTGAACAGCAATAGCTACAGTATCTTCAACAAGAGCAGATACATCAACTGAATACCAAAAAGGATTTTCAAAGATGGAAGATGAATTACCAAGCAAATCCCAACACTCCTCACCAAGGTGTGGTGCAAGTGGTGAAATCATAACGGCAAGTCTCTGCAAAGCATATAGCCGAATTTCTTTTGAGCAAGTTGAAAGATTTTTAAAGTTATTCAACAATTCCATCATTGAAGCGATTGAAGTGTTGAAACGGAAATGATTGATTTCTTCTCCGACTTTATTCAATGTCTGGTTTACTTTTCTGTAAACAAATTTATCCGTATCCGAAAGTGAATTCAACTCATATTTATCCTTTACAGTCGTTTGGTATTGCAGATCTTTATATTCAAGATAAAGATCATAAACTCTGTTAACAAATCGATCAGTACCAGAAATTCCTTTATCACTCCAGTCACCGCCCAAATCGTACGGACCCATAAACATTAAATAAAGTCTGAATACGTCAGAGCCAAATTTTGATGTGAACATATCAGGATTAACAACATTTCCTCTTGATTTGGACATCTTCGCACCGGCATTAGTAATCGTTCCCTGGTGAACGAGTGTTTGAAATGGCTCATCACATTTTGTTAATCCAATATCTCTTAAAAACTTGTGAATGAACCTGGCATACAAAAGATGCATAGTTGCATGCTCAGCCCCTCCTACATACATATCAATCGGAATCCAGTTATCAGAAATTGATTTATCAAAAATAGCTTCTGAAAAATCTGGGTTTAGGAATCTGAAATAATACCACGATGAATCAACGAACGTATCCATTGTATCAGGATCGCGCTTTGCGATTGATCCGCACTTAGGACACTTAACATTTATGAACTTTTCATTTCTAGCCAGTGGAGATTCACCGCCAAGTTGGAAGTCAACATTATAAGGTAACTCGACCGGCAGTTCGTCTTCGCTCACTGCTATTTCACCGCATTTTTCACAATGAATTATTGGAATTGGGGTTCCCCAATATCTTTGCCTAGAAATAAGCCAATCTCGCAGACGATAATTGATTGTTGCTTTGCCAATTTTTTTTTGCTCTAGCCAATGGTTAATTGTCTTAATGGCATCTTCAACATTCAATCCATCCAGAAAGTCGCTATTAATTGCCGGACCATCACCCAAATATGCCTTCCCATCAAAATCGTCAGGCGGCTGAACTGTTCTGATTATTGGAAGATTAAATTTTTCTGCGAACTCCCAATCTCTTTCATCCTGACCGGGCACAGCCATTATTGCACCTGTTCCGTATGTCAGCAAAACATAATCAGCAATCCAAATAGGAATCTTCTTGTTGTTACCAGGATTGATTGCAAACGCACCTGTAAAAACTCCGGTCTTCTCTTTTACTGTTGAAGTCCTTTCAATCTCTGTAAGTGACTTGATTGATTCTTTGTAATCTTCAACTTGTTTTTTTTGTTCGGAAGTAGCGAGCTTTTCAACAAGAGGATGCTCGGGTGCGAGAACCATATAAGTTGCACCAAATAGAGTGTCAGGTCTTGTTGTGAAAATTTTAATAGTGTCATCAGAATCGACTACTTTAAAGTTTACTTCAGCACCGATACTTTTTCCAATCCAGTTACGCTGCATTAATTTAGTTTTATCAGGCCAATTGATTTTATTCAATCCTTGTAACAATTCTTCAGCATAATCAGTTATCTTAAAAAACCACTGTGAAAGATTTTTTTGAATCACATCAGTTCCGCATCTTTCGCACTTTCCATAATGAACCTGTTCGTTTGCCAGTACAGTCTGATCTTTTGGACACCAGTTAACAGGCGCTTTCTTTCTGTAAGCCAATCCTTTTTTGTAAAGCTGAAGAAACAGCCATTGATTCCATTTATAGTATTCCGGTGAACAGGTCATAAGTTCGGTTTGCCAGTCATACATACAACCGATCCGCTTTAACTGCTCTTTGATGTCCTTGATATTTTTTATTGTGCTGTCCTGCGGATGAATTCCCGTTTGAATTGCATAATTTTCAGCAGGTAAACCAAAAGCATCATAGCCCATCGGCTCAAAAACATTGTAACCTTTTAATCTTTTGTAGCGAGCCCAGGAATCTGAAGGACCGTAGTGATACCAATGCCCAGTATGCAGTTTGGCACCGGAGGGATAAATGAACATATTAAGGTGATAAAGCTTTTTATCGAGATTTGAAAAATCGGTTTTATAAACTTGTTTTTCTTCCCAGAATTTCTGCCATTTAGATTCTATTTCTGCGTGCGGATATCTCATTAAAGTTTCGTTTTTCCAAAAAAATGAAGTCAAAAATAGCCAAAAGGGGAGGGATTTCAAATAAGGAGTGAGAAGTAAAGAGCTAGAAGTGAGTCCTAAGTCAAAAGATTATTTGTAAATTATGTGAAATAAAATTTCAAAACTTCTGAAATCTAAATTTGGAGTAATAATATGAGTTCCATATTTGACAGAAAGAGATCTTATAATATTATCAAGTTAGTAGCCTATCTGATTATATTATTATTCATTTCGCCAAATCAAATTTTTTCTCAAACAAACGACCAAGGAAAAGGTAATCCACCTGATCCTACCGCACATCATGAAATTAAAGATGATGATTATATTCCGGATTTAAGGGAAAGTCAGGAAAGATCGCCTGCCTATAATTATTCAATGAGCAATATTGTTACCACGCAGGTGAATGTTGATGCGAACGGGCAAAATATAGTTGGAGATGCTGCAAATGAGCCTTCAATTGCGGTTAATCCTAATGACCGGAACACGATGGCGATTGGATGGAGGCAGTTCAATACAATTACGAGTAATTTTCGCCAGGCTGGATATGGATTTACAACAAACGGCGGACAGACATGGACCTTTCCAGGTGTAATCCAACCGGGAATTTTCCGCTCAGATCCGGTACTGGATGCTGATGTTGATGGAAATATTTTTTATAATAGTTTGTCAATTAATCCATATACGTGTCATGTATTTAAATCAAGCACCGGGGGATCTTCCTGGGATGGTGGAACTTATGCTCACGGAGGAGATAAGCAATGGATGACAATAGATAAAATTAACGGTCCAGGAATTGGACATAATTATTC
>JAOTUT010000300.1 GCA_029863735.1 Ignavibacteria bacterium | reverse complement strand
CGTTATGAATATGTTTGCCGGTTTTATATCTCTGTGAATAATTCCCTTCTCGTGTGCTCTGTTTAATCCTTCAGCTATTTGTGTTGTAATGGCAATTATTTCGTCAATACTCAACAACTCTTTGCTCATCTTGTTCTTTAATGTTTCTCCTTCATAGTAATCCATTGAAATAAAGAATTGACCATCCTTCGTTTCATCAATCTCGTGTATGGTACAGATATTATTATGCTGAAGTGATGAGGCTGCCTGGGCTTCACGAATAAATCTATCTTTGGCAATTTTATCAGTTGTAAGTTGTGTGGGAAGGAATTTTAGTGCTACTGTGCGGTGAAGTTTAGTATCCTCAGCTTTATATACAATCCCCATTCCCCCGCTGCCGAGTATCTCGAGAATTTTATAATGCGAAATTGTTTGCCCTACCACAACCTCCTCGAAATTTTTTTTATAATTTCAAAGCAGCAAGCATGGAAGACAGATTAAACAATATATGGGATTAAGCTACTTATCTTTAGCAAACGTATAAATAAATAGGATTATAAGCAACGGCAGTAAGTCCGTTAAAACAATTGCATTTTATCAGGGGAAAGCAACGAATCGTAATTTGTGAATAAAAAAGCCCCGAATCCGGCGACTGCCGGACGGGGGCTCTTCTGAATTCTAACAACTGTCTTCTAACTACTTTAAAAGAATCATCTTCTTAGTCTCAACAAAACTTCCAGCTCTTATTTGATAGAAATACACTCCGCTTGGCAGGTTAGTTGCATTGAACTCAACCTGATAAAACCCTGGTTCTCTTTCTTCATTCAAAACAACTGCTACTTCTTCTCCGATTGCATTAAGAACTGTAATCTTTACACTGGATTTATTTTGTACACCAAAACCAATTGTGGTTGCTGGATTAAACGGGTTTGGATAATTCTGTTCCAATACAAATTCTACAGGTGTAAGTTTATCAATATAGACTTCATCGCTATATTCAAAGCTTCCATCAAAATCTACCTGTTTCAATCTGTAAGCAAGAGCGTTTGCGTTTATTCCACTTATGTTATCAACATAAGAATATTCCTTTGGTTCTGTAGTAGTTCCAAAACCGGGAGTAAATCCAATCTTGTTCCAGTCTCCTGAAATTACACCGGTAATAATCCTGCGCTCTATTTCAAACCCACTATTATTAATTTCGGTTGCAGTTGACCAGCTAAGTGTTACTTCTTTACCGTTTGCTGACGCTGTGAATGATGTAAGCTCTACTGGAATGCTCGGATCATATACCCATACCCATCCGTCGCCTGTTGCCCAATCGGGTGTTCCGCTAATAACATAAATCAGTCTGTCGACGACTGCGCCTGCAAAAAATGCATACGGTTGTGGCATATCTTGCAATGTTTCCCAGGTATCGGTTACCGGATCAAATCTTTCTACAGTTGCTAAAGCCGTTCCTTGTGATTGGCTGCCTCCTATAGCATAGATAGTATCACCAATTAAATAGGTCTCTAAAGCATATCTTGGAGTAGGCATATGTGCAAAGGAAGTATCCCAGGTGTCTGTTTGCGGGTTATATGCATTTACATAAGATAATGGATTATTGGGGTAATTAACTGTCCCGCCAAAAGTATAAACTAATCCATTGTAAACGGTTGCTCCAATTGGACCCCCGCATCCACCGACAGGTATAGATGTTATTTGCTGCCATGAACTTAGATTATATTTAAAGCAAAGGCGACTATTAAAATAGCCTCCCATCGTATAAATTGAATCATTAACGACACCTCCATATACACCTACCCATGGATAAATCATATTCGCTTTGGTTGTCCAGGTATCAGTAACAGGATCATAAACTTCAACTTTATTTGTAGGTGTCTGATATCCACCGCCGATGGCATATATAGAATCATGAACAACACAAGTTAAAAGAAACCCTCTTTGTGTCGGCATAGGTGCTAAGGTATCCCAACTACCTGTTGAAGGATCGTACACTTCATTATTTGCCACATCAATAAGGCCTGCAGTGCATCCCCCAATAACATAGATTTTGTTATTAATGACAGATGCAGAAGCTCCTACTCTCGGCGTTGGTAGATCTGTTATATGTGTCCATCCATTTTGTGCCTGGATTTGAATTGAAACTAAAACTAAGGAAACAATAGTTAACCAGTATTTCCAGTATTCTAACTTTTTCATAAATCCTCCTGTTATATTTATACCGCAGTCATCCCGATTTCTAGAGATGACTGCAATAAATTAAACAATGTTTAATGTGTTTTAAGATATCCTTCTGCATCACCAATCCAAGTGGAAAGGTTCGGTGATGCTGTAACAAGAATGTCATTGAAACACTGAATTCCGGTTAAGGCACCGCCTTCTCCATGTCCTACCTCCTGAAATGTTAGAGTCCAACCTGCAGGGCCGAGCGTACCCGGTCCATGCCAAGTAAATTTAAATTGACCGCCGAGTGCCTCAGGGTCTGAAGGTGTAAGCGTTTTATTGCCCCACCAAAATGAAGTACCGTTTACAACATCAATATTCGCGTTCAATTCAAGGTCTCCCTCTCCGCTTAGAATATCAATTCCACCATCAGAAAAAGTAACCTGGAATGCAACATTTTGGTGCATATTTCTAAGCATTGTTATTCCGTTATGAACTGTTATAGTACCAGGATCGGTTATAGCAAGCGGTTCCTCAGTTCCGGTAAATTCACGAATGATGTCTTTGCCCAGAGAACTTGGATCTGTAGGTGTAACCGGTGATTGCTGTTCATCTGAACAGCTTACCAGCAAGAGTCCCACAAATGCGAACAGAACGAAGAAAAATTTTTTTGAGTTCATAGTAATCCTCCTTTATTAATTGATGTTAATTATTTACTTCCTCCCACGAGGATTTTGTTTAGTGTTGGACTTACAAAGTCAATGCCGTTACGTTTTAATAATGGTTGAATTAAAATTTGATTAAATTGAAAAGTTTATAACGAAGGGAATTGTTTTTTAGACGCAGGATTTTGCGAACTCGCAAAAGCTTGCGAGTATTTGGGCCATTAGTCTTTGCTGATTTTAAGTTTGTGCATTTTGTATCGAAGTGTCTGCTCAGGAATATTAAGAAAATTTGCCGCTCTTGTCTGGTTCCAGTCGTGATTTATCAAAGCTTCTCTTATAATTTGTGATTCGATAGCCTGCAATCTGGCGTTAAGTGATAGATTTGCTTGCATAGTATTATGATGAAACTTTTCCTGATCCATTTCTTCTACGAATTCTTTAGGAAGGATGTCTAATCCTACAATTTTCTGAGTAGCTGGAGTGAGAGCAACAAGACGCTCAACAAGATTTTCGAGCTCTCTGATATTGCCTGCCCA
>JAOTUT010000299.1 GCA_029863735.1 Ignavibacteria bacterium | reverse complement strand
CTGCCCTTTCGGTGGTCGTTCCTTTTCCTTCAACAAATAAAACCATCGTCCAGTTTTCCGGATTCCCGACTTCTTTTTTCCGAATTCTTTCCACATCGAAGCCACTATTGTTCGTTTCCGTAGCTGTCGACCATTTCAACACAACTTCATTATCAATATTTTCAGCAGTGAATGAAGAGAGTTCTACGGGCACAACACTGGTTATCCTCATGGCAATTGGAATAATGACTTCAGGATTAACAGGATCATTACTGCTGATCACCATATCCATAGAATAGTCACCACTGTCGATTCCTTCTGTTAGGAAATTTAAAAGAACAGCTATTGAGTTATTATTATAAACGGTTCCCTCAATATTTTCAACAAGCAACCATTCCGGTTCAGCAGAAAACTGAAGTGCGAGATTGTTCTGTAAATAAGTTGCATTATATGCTACCTGCAGACCATCTGTGCCATTGTGGTTTTCTATTCCAACTGTAGCTGATGTTGATGTTCCTGTTATCGATTTATAATATACAAGAATCTTTCCGTTTTTGTTAATTATAAATTGCCAGGTGAAGGGACCGGTTCCTGAGTAATAACCTGGCCAGTTATCATACTGAACAATAAATTTATTAGGTTCCTGCTTATAGTAAACTTTTCCTGTTGTCTTTCCATCAAGGTCATCCCAGATTCCTGCAATTAAATTATTTGGAATATCTGATGTCGGAATTTGATCATTGCTCATTCCTGCATCTGTAATATCTTCAAAACTTAAAAATCCATTAGAGCAGAACCAGACATTGCCGTATTCAATTCCATAATATTTAAATGTGAAACCGAGTGGAAATGGTCCTGCTTTTCCTTCATCGACTGCGGGATAAATACTGGTTGCAACCCAGTTGTTCACAAGGGTACCGGTTGTTGAAATGTCATTCCACTCGTAAATAGGTCCTCCCGGGTCATTGCTGTCTATCCATTCATAACCAAATAGATCCGGTCCGCCAGATCCTCTGATGCTTGTTCCTTTGCTGAAATCCGGGCTTTCTTTTGTGGCGGGGACGGTATTTATTTCATTAACCTGAACAACTCTGGCAATTACATTTCCCGGAAAAGTATTGTTGGTCAGCTCTATTTGATAATCCAGGGTGGAGTTCCAGGAAGATATATTTGATATCATAACAGAATCAGTGTGAGTTGTATTTGGCATCATCAAACAATACATAGAATCCGGTGCAGCGGTAATCTGCGGTGTACCCCAGGTTGTTTCAGTAGGAACATTAGACATAACAGCTCTATTCCCCCATATATCAAGAGCTTTAATTGCAAAGTAATATTGTGTGCTGAAATTCAGATTACGAAGAATATAACTCTTCAGTGTTCCCACAGTATCTGGTCCACCAGCAATTAGGACTTGTGGTGCATTTTCAAAATCATTATTTGTAACAATTGGGGTAGTGGAATAGCGTAGGTCATAACTTACTATTCCAAGGAAAGATGAATCCAGTGGTGCAGTCCAGTTAAGCGTGACAGAGTTTGATGTTGGATCGAGTGCCGTCAGATCAGTTATCTGTTCAGGGGCTGTGGTATCCGGTTCTACTCCAAGTGTTAGCAGCGTCGTACAATCACCCATAATGTTGTATTGTTCCATCAGCATTAATCCTTCGCCAGTGCTTCCACCCCATAGATCCATTGCGTGCATTAATCCATTAAAGCATACTCCACCTACTGTTTGTTTCTGTCTTGTTGTTAACAGAACCATTGCTTGGTTCTGCATATCGCACGGCGGAACCCAGCTCGCATTTGTTGATGCACCATATGCAGCAATTGCACCTTTGGGATTATTTGTATCGCCGGCTCTTATCCATGCTTCTTCCATACATTCGCTCATTGTAAAATCACCATTCATACATGCAACATCAATTATAAAAGGATTCTTATATCCATTAGAAAGTTGATGTATTTGGGTATTGCTGTATCCTGTAGTCCCCCAGGAAGTACCAGAACCATGGCCAATATAATTAAGTACGCTTCTTCCATTATTAAGTGCTGTAGTTACCTGAGAAGATGTTGCGCCCGGATCATAAATCTGATCAACTTGCGTGAAGTACATATTACTAATAAGCATATCTCTTAACCAGTTTGCACGTTGCCAGTCAGGCGGACTACCTTCATTACTGGCAACACCGGTTCCTTTTAAATACCACGCAGCGTCTGGACCTGTATCCGGATATTTTTCATACTTAATTAATTTCCATAAAACGTAATCAAGATTTGCTGCAGATGTCGGAGATATTCTTGAGATAAAAGCATCAGGATAAGCATCGCTACCAGCAAGTTTTACATAGCAAGGATCAGATGGGGCACTTTCGTATTGTCCGTAAAGCGTTGGTATCTGGTTCGCTTCACCAACTAAAATTATGAAAGTCAATCCGTCGGGGGAGTTGTATAAATTTTGGATGTATGTTTTTATTGCCGCTGAACCTGTTCCTGTTTGTGTTGGATATTCAGCTAACAAGGTCTGAATGCCCCTCTCAACCTTCCAATTATAAAACGGAGTTATGTTGCTGGTGAATGCAGTTGGATAAATAATCAGTAGCCTGCCTGTTTCCTCTAGTGGAATGTAATCATATTCACCCATTCCATAATTAATAAAGAGTGATTGATAAACTGCATCGAATTCTTTGCTTACTTTTGTTAAAGGATTGTTCCTGATAAAAGAATTAACTGCCTGCCCGTTCGGATCATTCAAAACTTCCACTACAATTCTTTTACAAATTCTCAGTTTCCCTTCGGCAGGATTGTATTGCATTGGGTTGAACTGGATTGTTTGTCCGCGTAAATCCCTTATGATGTAAGGCACGTCCAGTAAAATATTTTCCGACGGATACCAACTGTTAGTTGCATAGAATTCATCAAACTCATAGGGAACTGAATCCGGATCTATGTTCCTTGTAAAGTGTCCCTTTGAAGGCATGACTGGAAGCGTTTGTTTGGTTTCAAACTCCGCCTCCAAGATTGAATAAGTTGTAGCAGCAAGATCAGGGATAATTATGCTTCTTCTATCAGTAGGAAGCTGAGGCAATCCTCTCTCCATCAAAAAAATACTGCCGGGGATTTCATAATAGATACACTCAGTGCCGTTTACATTTAGTACGCGTTCATCATAATTCGTAAGAATAAATTCAACCTTTGTGCTTTGAGATGTAATACTCAAGATGTTGGTTTTAATTCCTCCGTTATTAATCCACTGAGCAGTGGAAGTGCCCATCAACAAGATTACAATAAGAAGAATACTGTAAACAGGGATAAACTGTTTTTTTACGTAGCAGTGTTTCATATGCAACCCTTTATTTATTAATTATTTAACCAAAAGCATTTTCTTAAT
>JAOTUT010000298.1 GCA_029863735.1 Ignavibacteria bacterium | reverse complement strand
GGTTTTGTCCTCTTCAATTTTCGAAACTAATCCCACAGGGATCGGTATAGGAATAATTGAACTTACTTCTGAAGTGATGATTCTGTCACCAACGTCAAAGTCGTAGGTCCTGGGGGCATCAACTATCATCAATTTTTCACCATCCCATTTCATAATACCATTGAGCCTGTTCTTTTCGTTCTTTACTGTGAACTTGAGATCAACATTTTTTAAAGTACGTGCAATCGAAAAATTTTCGGAACAAGATTGGATCATCCCGACAAAGCCTTGATAGCTGATGACAGGCATACCGGGTTTTATTCCATCTTTTTGACCAGCATTAATGGTAATTGTATTTTGTGTTACCGAAAGTGATTTTGATACGATTGTTGCCGGGAACAGTGGAAGTGATGTTGTGTCCTTTAAACCAAGCATTCCTTTCAGTTCTCTGTTCAGAATACCCTGTTCTCTTAACATACTGATCTGAATCATTAACTGGGCATTCGTTAGCCTTAAAATTGCGTTTTCATTTTTAAGCTGAGTTATGTTAAAGAAGTCGTAGAAGACAGAAGATACTGAAGCAAAACTACCAAAAGCTACTGCTCTGACTTTTTGAATCTGAGGATTATTATTTTGTGTGAGAAGTGTAAGACTTAAAACTACGATTAAAATCAGAACCAGATATTCTTTAAAGTTATCCCAAACATATGATAATAACTTGAACATTAATATCTTCTGTTACGAATAAGAACCTTTGAATACTCATTTAGATTTTCAATAACTTTTCCTGCACCTCTGGCAACTGCCGTTAGTGGATCATCGGCAACATGAACTGGCAAATTTGTTTCCATCTTAATACGTTCATCAAGACCTTTAAGAAGTGCTCCGCCACCGGTTAACATTACACCTCTATCCAGAATATCTGCAGATAATTCAGGGGGTGTTCTTTCAAGTGTTTGTCTGACTGTGTTTACGATCTGAGTAATTGCTTCATTTAATGCTTCACGAATCTCAACAGAGCTAACCTCTGTGGTTTTTGGAATTCCACCAACGAGATCTCTTCCCTTTACCTGAATGGTTATTTCTTCTTTCAGTGGAACAGCTGAACCGACTTCGCATTTTATAGCTTCAGCAGTTCTTTCGCCGATGAGAATATTATGGTTTCTCTTGAAGTATTGCATAATTGCATAATTCATTTCATCACCGGCTATTCTTATTGATTCTTCATTTACAATGCCTGATAAAGCGATTACAGCAATTTCAGTAGTACCACCTCCAATATCAATAATCATATTACCAACAGGAGCTGCAACATCAATTCCGATTCCTATTGCAGCAGCCATTGGTTCAGCAATCAAGTGAACTTCTTTTGCACCTGCATGTTCAGCACTATCTCTAACAGCTCTTTTTTCAACTTCAGTTACACCACTTGGAACAGCAACCACAACTCTCCTGCTGCTTAATGCACCAGCTTTTACTCTTTTAATAAATGCTCGTATCATTCCTTCTGCAATTTCAAAATCCGCAATCACACCATCTCTCATAGGACGGGTAACTTTAATTTCTTTGTGTTCTCTTCCTTGCATCTCTTTAGCTTTATTGCCAAGCGCAATAATTCTTTTTGTACTTCTGTCGAAAGCAACAATAGAAGGTTCGTTAAGTACTATGCCTTTTCCTTTAACATAAATTAGTGTATTGGCCGTACCTAAATCGATTGCAATGTCTGTAGAAAAAAAGTCAAATATGCCCATAAATCCTCTTAATGTTTAAAGTGCCTTATTCCTGTAAAAACCATCGAGATATTTCTCTGGTTGGCAGCATCAATTACTTCCTGATCTCTTACTGAACCGCCAGGTTGAATTACAGAAACTGCACCACAATTTACAATTTCAATTAAACCATCGGCAAATGGGAAAAATGCATCAGATGCTGCAACTGAACCCTTTAAATCAAGTCCGTGCTCTTCAGCTTTCATTTTAGCAATTTTAGCTGAATCGATTCTTGACATCTGTCCGGCACCAACACCAAGCGTAGCATTATCTTTCACAAAAACTATTGCATTTGATTTTGTCTGTTTCGCAATTTTCCATGCAAACTTCAAATCTTTCAATTCTTCTGCTGAAGGTTTTTTGTCTGTAACAATTTTTAATTTAGATTCATCTAAGTCCAACAAATCAGCATCCTGAACAATAGCACCACCCGGAATTGACCGAAAAGTTATCTGCTCATTCAATATTGATTTCTTTTGTTTTACAAGTCTGCGATCTTTCTTTTTCTTTAAAATCGTAATTGCTTCATCAGTATACTGCGGAGCACAAACAACTTCAAGAAATATTTCATTTAATTTAGCCGCCAGTTTTTCATCAACAGTTGAGGTGAATGCCACAATGCCACCAAAAGAAGAAACAGGATCGCACTTAAGTGCTTTTACATAAGCATCGAATGAATATTCACCCACAGCAGCACCAGCAGGATTATTATGTTTTATAATTGTGCATGCATTATCACCAAGATTTTCAACCAACTCAACAGCTGAGACTAAATCCAAAATATTATTATAAGAAAGTTCTTTACCGTGTATGAATTCAAAATTTTCATAGAATTCACCGTAAACTCTTGCCTGCTGATGAGGATTTTCTCCATAACGAAGTGAAGAAGCAAGCTTAAAACTTCTATTAAAATAATTTGAGCTGACATTCATTTTCTTTTGCAAGGCGTTTACTATGTATGAATCATAATCGGCAGTGTGGGCGAAGGCAGTAATTGCTAATTTCTTCCTTGTTTCAAAACTGATCTCACCAATCTTTAATTCTTCTACGAAGGGTATATATTGCTTTGGATCTGTAATTACTGAAACAAACTTATTATTTTTTGCTGCGGCTCTGATCATAGTGGGTCCGCCAATATCAATATTTTCTATCAATGTATCCAGATCGGTTCGTGAAATTTTTGCTACTTCTTTGAAAGGATACAAATTCACACATACAATTTCGATAGGAGAAATATGATTCTCTTCGGCTTCCTTCAGATCCGAAGAATTATCTCTTCGCATCAATATACCGCCTGAAATATTAGGATGAAGCGTCTTTACCCTTCCCTGAAAGATCTCCGGGAAACCGGTCAGGTCCTTTATTTCGGTGACAGATATTCCATTTTCTGACAGTAACTTGAAAGTATTACCGGTAGCAATTATGTTGAATTTATTGGCTATCAGACCTCTTGCGAAATCCACAATTCCAGATTTATCAAAAACACTAATTAAAGCTAATTTTTTCAATGCATCATATGAGGTTTGAATGAAAAAAACTAAGTCTCGACTCTTACCCGATTATTATCAACAAAGATTTTGCCAAGGGCTATTTTTTCAATTACAAATGGCAATATCCGGTGTTCAATTTTCA
>JAOTUT010000297.1 GCA_029863735.1 Ignavibacteria bacterium | reverse complement strand
TAGAATGGAATAAGAGCTAAGAGGTTCAGCAGTTAAAATAAAATCTTTTTCTACTTTTTCTTTGATTTCAATCTCAAGGTTTGAAACGAGCTGATTTTCTTTTTTTATTTTTCCTTCGAATTCCAATACCGTACTTTCAAGCACTTGCTGTTTCCGGTCTTTATCAGTTAAATCATCTTCAAGTGTCCCGATTGTAAAATTTGTCAGGTTTACTGCATCCTTTAGGTACTCAATAACATCAATTAATTTTTCGCCAGTATCGTCAATTTTATTCTGAATCGATTCTATAAAATTAGTTTCAATCAAATGTTCAGCGAGTCGTCTGAATTGAACAACAGCTGGATCTGCTTCCTTATACTTCCGTTCTTCAGCCGCAATAAAAAATTCTTCAGAAGGAACTTCAACTTTCTCTGGTAGATCAGAGTAAAGTTCGCGTGCACTCTCAAAGTGTTCCTCAAGCTGCTTCGATATTTCAGTTAAAGGCGCAAATTCAATTGATTTGATTTTCCCCTCTTTTGTTTTTAATGAATCTTCTCTAAGTGCATCCATCTCTTTGTAAAAATTTTCCTTCAGATAATTGGATATGCTTTGTGAGATGTCCGACTTAATTGTTTTTAACCTTCCTTTAAGCCACAGAGAACTACTGGTTAAATTTAAACTCTCAACAAAGTATTTATAATTTTTATTCCAGATGTATGAAAAACCATCAATATATTCAGTTTGAGTCCGGGTGGATTTTATAGTTCTTTGCTTTCTCGTAATTTCAAAATTAATCGTGGGCTTCTCAGTCAACTCATTCATCCGGGAAAGATTTTCTCTCCAATCGAGGAGTAGTTTATTTTTTAGACTGTGATCAAGTGACGACAAATGAATATCAATTTTTTCAAATCCGCTTATAATTTCTTTTCGTTCTTTATCAATTAAACTAACAGACATCTCATTTTTTGTATTCAGGTTTAATAACCGGTCGAGGGTATCATTTAATGCGTTAATCAATAACTTACTCTCAGAAAAGAAGTGAAGAGCTCCTAAACCGTACTGGTTAAGCAATTCTGAAGTACTGATTTCACTGCCGTGCTGCATGTAAAATTGGAGCAAGTGGCGAAAATTTATTTCAATTGAGACTGGCTTTTTTGTAAACCTTGCTTTTATTCTTTTCCTCAACTTAAAAACTTTAAGCAGTAAACTTTCGTTTTCCTGCGATTTAAAGTCATCCTCATAAAAATGAATAATCAGTTCCTTGGGCTGCCGGTCTATTAAATCGCTAATTCTTGTCTTAAAAGTTTCAATAGAATCCTTAAAAATATTTTCAAAAGATTCATCCAGTTCTGAGCGGTAGTCATCCGCGATCCTGTTAATCTGGAAAAGAACATCATTTAATGATTTGTTCAGCAATCTGGTGAATCGTGGTTTATCTGTTTCTTCAACAGCTCTGAGCATAACTTCAAATTGTCTTTCTGCTACCTGTCGAAGGGAAGCCAGAAGTTCCTTGTGCTTTTCTGAAACCTGGTTAATAGAGTCTTCACAAAACGATGATGTGATTTTAGTTATTTCCTGATCAAGTTTTTCCCAATTACCCGCAATCACACTATTACGCGCCAATGGTAATGCAGGCAGAGATTTTTCTTCTTTTAATGATATTTCTTTTTCAGCTTCAACTATTCGTGATATTCCGATATCAATCTTTTCAAAAAAGGATGATGAATGAATTAGAATTACAGAGCCGAAGTTGTCCATGAAAGAATTCATCTTCTCAATGTAAGCAGTTGGTGTGCTGGTTGATTCCTCAGATATCCCGAGTATTGTTAAATCTGATTGAGATGACTCGCTTTGAATAATTTCAGTTGGTGATCTTCTTTCAATTCCGTTATTTATAATTTTTATTTCCGCATCAATCCTGTATTGATCCAACACCTGCTGAGCATTTTTGTAAATTTTTTCAGGATTAGCACCCTCTTTGATAATAAAAAGAACCCGTAATTCTGCTTCCTTCCATAAAGGATTTGTTTTTATAAAACGCAGTATTGTTAAGGCAAAAGAAAAATTATTTCCAAATCCTCTCCACCAAATGTCAATTGTTTTTCTTTCTCCGAATCCTTTCTCTTTATCATAGTCAAGGAAGATGATGTTGTAATCAAGCTTGTCTAAATCTTTAATAAGTTTTGCAAAATTATCGGCATGTTTCGTATCTCTTGCCCAACCCATTAAAACGGTATTCGGTTCGATGCCGGTAAAACCATAGACTCTTGTAATTGCTTCAATGCCCTGGAAAATATTTTTACATTTAAGGCTTTTAGAAAAGATGCCTTTTTCAGTCAGCTCCAAGCTCTCATCTTCACTACTTAACACGCTTGAGAATAGCATGTCGGAATTTGGATCTTCAACCAAATCAAAATTAGAGATTACTCCAAGTTTGCCGGTTATGGCTTTTCCTAATTCGACAAGATAAGGTCTTGACTGAAGCCCGCCACTGAATAAAATTATATTCGGTCTCCAATTTCTTACTGCACGTACATTACCTTTAAGCTTGGTTAAACCTGTTCTAACCAGTGAAGCCCAGATTCCTTCCCAGGTATCACCGGTTTCAAGCGTGAGCTCTTTTCTTTTTAGATAAATAAATAAAGCTCCAAGTATTATAGTAGCGCCAACCATTGCAACAAAATCAAGTTGTATCATTACTATAAAACAAGCAGCAGAACCTATAAGACTTACTATTCCGGGAACTTTGAAATCAGGATGAAAATCTGAACTCGCCCATCGTTCAATGGCACAACTTAAGTTAAGGAATCCGTAGGTAGTTATAAAAAACATCGATACGATTCGCGCAATCACATCAAGATCACCGATTAAAATTCCAGCTTCCGCAATGATGAATGTTAAAAGTAAAGCATTACGTGGTTCGTTTGATTCACCGAATCCTTTACCGAAAAATTTCGGAGTAATTTTATCAACTGCAGTTGCCTGCAAAATTCTTGGTGCACCTAGAATGCTGCCAAGTGCAGATGAAAGTGTGGCTCCCCAGATTCCCGCAACGACAATTTCAGGTATCCAGGATATCTTAAACAGTGCATTAGGATCATTAACCAGCAAATCTGAACTGACCGAAGTTGAAAAGAAAAAAGCAAGAAAAATGTAGGCTACTAAACCAATTACTATTGCTGCGATTGTTCCTGCTGGAATTGATTTCTTCGGATCTTTTAGGTCCCCTGACATAGATACACCAGCTTCAAACCCTGTTACCGCAGGAAAAAATATTCCAAACAAAACAATAAACGGTGCAGCAGTTGCAATTGGCGAAAGCATAGGTTCGCTTGGGACAAAATCATGCTTTCCTAAAAAAATTGAAATAAGGGACAGACCAATTGCACTCATAATTATATATTGTGT
>JAOTUT010000295.1 GCA_029863735.1 Ignavibacteria bacterium | reverse complement strand
AGTTGAATAAATCATTCACTTTTCCGATAGCGATGGTAGTGATATTATTTTCGAAAAGTAAATCAAGAATTGTTTGCTCTGGCGGATCAAGAGAAAAGTCTTTTCTGTTTTTTGTTCTTGTAAAATTACCGGGCTCACCAATAAATGGTCGCGCAATCACTCTCCCAACCTGCAGCGGATATGTTAATACTCTTTTACGAGTGATTGTACAAATTTCATAAAATTTTTTTAGAGGAATGATTTCTTCGTGTGCAGCTATCTGAAATACAGAATCTGCGGAAGTATAAATGATAGGATAGCCGGTTTCCAGATGTTCTTTTCCAAGCTCCTTAATTATTTCAGTACCCGAGGCTGGTTTATTTCCCAATATTCCCTTACAGCCTGTCTCTTGTAAAAAATTGCCAACTATTTCATCATTAAATCCTTTGGGGAAATAAGAAAAATTAGTTTTAACGTGGAGCCCGGCAAGTTCCCAATGACCGGTTGTTGAATCTTTTCCTTCAGATAATTCTGCCATTTTTCCAAATGAAGCTTGTGGTTTAGCTACTTTTTTAATTCCCTGGATCGATTCGATATTTCCAAGTCCAAGTGATTCCAGGTTTGGTAAATTTAATCCTCCAACTTCACCGGCAATATTGCACAAAGTATTACTTCCTTCATCGTTGTAATTTCCAGCGTCCGGAAGTTCTCCGATACCAACTCCGTCAAGAACAATTATAAAGAAATTTTTCATTTCAGCTAGAGAATTGAATGTTAAAATTAATTTACATTGAGGACGGCGTTACCGCCCTTTTCAAGTGCTTTGTTCAGTGCAAGGTTTGCATTATGCAATACATCATCAACATTATCTTTATTTGTAGTTGATGCAATGCCGATTGATACGGTAAAAGTAGTTTGTTTGGAGACTACTGTGATGGGTTTTCGGGCGATTTTAACACGCAGCTTTTCAGCCCAGATGAAGACATTCTTTGTAGTAGCATTAAAAAAATAAATAGCAAAAATTCGGTCATCCAATCTTCCAAAAAGATTTAGTGCGCTCATTTCATCCTGGATAATTTCAGATACTACACTAACAACTTTGGGCAATGGATCATCAACAAATAGTGAATCTTGTTCCATAAAGTCATCAATTTTCAGCAAAGCTAAAGTACCGGGTATTTCCAATTGTTTAGCTTTGATTAAATCAGCACTAAGTCTTTCTTTAAAGGAAGCAGCGTTAAGTGCCCTTGTTTCAAAATCAACTGAAGTAAAGTTCTTTAATAATTTTTGAGTTGAATGTGTATAGATGATATAAGCTAATACATTCAGTGATCTTTTCAGGAACTGAACATCATTGTTGCTGTAGGCATTTTTCTTCAGACTCTCTAAACAGATAACTCCGTAATTCTGTTTATTATAAATCAACGGAATTGAAATAAATGAACCATCGAATGAAACATCTTCAGCCCGTGAAAATCTTTTATAACTACCTGCTGAAGTGTCATCTATTTTAACAGGAATTCCGGTAACAATTGATTTACCAACAAGAGTTCCGTTCAGGTCAATCTGAAGGTTCGTTCCAATATATTTTAATGCTGTGGTGTTGTCGACTTTTTCAGTTTTAAATATTTTTTCAATTGGGTGAAAGTATATAAATACAAAAGCATCCCATTTGATCATGGTTTTTAATGCTTCAGGAAGAGCATTTATCATTTCCTTTTCATCTTCAAATTCATTTTCAGGACCAAGGACTTTTAGCAATCCTTCTAATCGCTTTTGAGAAATTGTATCAGAATACTTTTCCTCAAAAATTCCAATTAACATAGTAATCAGACGAATAAACCTGCCTAGAGAGTAAATAGTTTCAATTCCAAATGCATCTTCAACCTTCGAATCAATTGCAATTATTGCAACGAGTTCGTTGTTATAAAATACAGGTACACCGGCAAAGCTTTTAATTGCCTGTGGAGCATCATAGTATCGAATTACATCTGCTTCTGCAGCACGGGAGATATCAGTTAGCAATTCAGGTTCGCCGGTTTGAACTATTTTACTTAATACATCATCTTCGATGTCGAATTTTCTTTTAGTAAGCTGACTTGAAGTGGAAATAAATTTTTCTATTATTAATTTTTCTTTTTTCTTATTATGCCAGAAGTAGATGACAGAATTAGCATTATAAAGTTCGGCCATTACTGTTAGCATTCTTTCAATTACAAATCCAAATTGTTCATCGTGCCCCGTTCCCGGAGGCAATGTTTCTTTAACAATTTCATCAAAACGTTCTTTGAGGTCGTGAGGTCTCAGAGTTGCTTTTGATACACCGTATTCAGGTTTGTAATTCTCATCGGTGATTACATCAACTTTTCTGTTCTTGGAAACAATTTTGAATGATTCTTCGTATTCAGAATGGGATGTTTTGACAGGTTCGGAAACAGGTTCTTCTGTATCTGAGATAGAGTAACCTCCTGAAAATCTAACTGAATCCCTGAGGAAAATTATGAAAGCAACGTAAACAACGATAAGCCCTATTATTATAAGCCTGATCGTGAGGTCATTGCTGAAAAACAAACCAGCAGCAAGCACAGGTATAACCATAAAAATCAGTATTCTTTTGCGTTGTCTTTTGTCCAGCATTTTGCTTTTTGAATAGGAAAAATTTATTTGTGAAATAAATTTAACAACTAATTATTTAAAAATAACATCCAGCCTAATTTAAAGGAACAAATCCGCAATTCTTTTTTTAACCGGCTTCTTCCACTTCCCTGTTACAGAAGAATAAAGAAAGAGATTTTTGTTAAGTTCAAGTCCAGGGAAAAAGGAGTTGATAGTCTGGATTGCTTTATGTGTTTCCGATTGATTGAGCTTATCTGCTTTGTTGAGAATGACAGAGTAATCCAGCCTTGCGTTATTTAACCAAAGGTTTAATTGAACATCTAATTCAGTCGGTTTATACCTTGGATCAACGAAGTGAAATGCGTGATGAATGTTATCCGATTCAAGTATATACTTTGATACAAGCTTGCCCCATTTCTCTCTTTCTTTTTGACTTGTTTTAGCATATCCAAAACCGGGCAAATCAACAATGAAGAATTTATTATCAGCTGTATAAAAATTAATCGATCTTGTCTTACCAGGAGTAGAGCTAGTTTTCGCAATACCTTTCCTGTTCGAAATATTATTTATAAATGAAGATTTCCCTACGTTAGACCTGCCACACAAGATTAATTGCGGCAACTCAGACTTAGGCAGTCCTTCAAGTTCAAATACAGATCTATAAAATTGAATTTCTTTAAACATTATGTAAAAAAAAAGAGTAACCGAAAATTTCGATTACTCTTATTATACGAAAATTTAATTTAACTATTTTACGGGAGCTTCTGAAGCCTGCTGTTCAAGAAGTTCATTTTCCTTCTCGGCTTTTGCC
>JAOTUT010000448.1 GCA_029863735.1 Ignavibacteria bacterium | reverse complement strand
TTGCCTTTGCTGAGAAAAACTGAGTATCGAAAAGACAGTAATTATTATTATAACTTTAATAAGATGTTTCATCAACATGGTGAATAATTTTCAATTGAATCGTTATTAAACAAATTTTCTACTAAAAAAGTTTAATTTAATTGACTAATAGAAATATAACTGTGGTGAAATGAAAAAGAAGTAATATTAAAAATATCTTTTTACTTAATCCAATACTCGTGGCATATTTTAACAGCTTCTTCGAGTAAATATTTTTCAACAAGAAGTGAAATTCTGAAAGATGTAGTGTTAACTCCATAGTAAATTATACTGTGCTTTTCCAGGAGTTTCATTGTTTCCCTTAATGCATCATTATTTCTGCTGAAGCCTTCCCCAATGATGGACAAAGCCGCCAGGCTTTCGTTGATATAAATACCATCCCGCAATTTTTCCTCAAGAGCTTCTTTGATTTTATTCCAATTGTAAAGGTTGTTGGTTGATATAATAAATGAACACTTGTATCCTTTATCGCCGGCAATTCCTGAAACCTGAAATTCCTTTATCGGTATCTGGTTCTGTTCAAGATATTCAAGCACCCAATTTATCTTATCAGCATCGTGAACATAAACACGAACGATTTCCTTTTCATAAACTACAGCAAGCACGCCAGATAGTTCTTTTTTCGAAACGTCTTTAATAATTGTTTCTTTACCTGGATTAAAAGTATCCCGGGCATATAATGCAATCTTTGCTTCCTTAGCGAACTGTACTGCTTGTGCATTTAATACTTTCGCTCCTGCTTCTGCCAATTCCTGAACTTGCTGATAAGAAATTTCCGGAAGGTGTTTGGCATCTTTTACAATATTTGGATCAGTTGTGTAGACTCCATCAACATCAGAGTAAATTTCGCATCGTTCTGCATTCAATGCAGCAGCTAAAGCAACTGCGGAAGTATCTGAACCACCCCTTCCAAGAGTTGTAATATCTCGTTTGTAACTTACACCCTGAAATCCACCAATAACAACTACTTTGCCTTTATCCAGTTCATCTAAAACTCTAATAGGTCTAACTTCAATCACTCTCGCTTCGTTATGTCGATCGTTGGTAATTATTCCAGCTTGTGAACCAGTTAGAGAAATAGATTCAATTCCTTCTTCATGAAGTGCTATGCAAAGTAAAGCCATCGAAGTTCTTTCGCCTGTACTGAGAAGCATATCCATTTCTCTTCTTGGAGGATCGGGTGAAATAGACTTTGCCATTTCAATTAGTTGATTTGTCGTCTTACCCATTGCAGAGACTACAACAACTACATCAATTCCCTGCCTTTTAACAGCAGAAATCATTGACGCGATTTTCTTCAGCTTGTCAACATCTGCAACACTGCTTCCCCCATATTTTTGAACAATGAGGGGCAATTATAAATTCCTCAGTTCTTCCATCAATTGAGTTTTGGCTTTTGTTTTATCATCAACTTTTTTCAACAGTTTTGCTGGAACTCCAGCAACCACCGTGTATGATTCAACATCCTTTACAACTATTGAACCTGCTGCCACAACGGCTCCTTTTCCTACTTTAACTCCTTCTAGTATAACTACATTTGCACCAATTAGTACATCGTCTTCAATAATTACTGGATCAGCACTTGGTGGTTCTATCACTCCCGCTAAAACAGTTCCGGCACCTATGTGACAATTCTTTCCGACGATTGCTCTGCCGCCAACGACAACATTCATATCAATCATCGTTCGTTCACCAACTACAGCACCGATATTTAATACAGCGCCCATCATAATTACACAATGGTCTCCAATCTCAACCATATCTCTGATAATTGCACCTGGTTCAATTCTGCAATTGTATTTAGTAAGATCAGCCATCGGTATTGCTGAGTTTCTTCTGTCAACTTCTATTTTATATTTGCTAATGCGAGACTTGTTAGTTTTATATAATTTTTCAAAATCTGAGTACTCGCAGAAAAGAATTCCGGAAGTATCGGAACCGTAAAAATCAAGCTCACCAAAATTTATTTTGCCGAGGTCACCTTGAAGATAAATTTTTGCCGGAGTTTTTTTCTTAGCTTCAGCAATTGTTTTAATTATTTTGTATGAATCCATTTTATAAAATCGCTTTTTGTTTATCGCTTATTAAAAATTACATCGGTGAAAGAATAAAATCCTTTTTCCTGATTCAACGCAAACTCTGCGGATTTGAGAATTCCTTCTGCGAATGTACGTCTCGATAGCGCCCTGTGCTGAATTGATAAGACCTCACCAAGTCCTGCAAAACTTACGGTGTGATCCCCCGGAACATTACCCAATCGG
>JAOTUT010000294.1 GCA_029863735.1 Ignavibacteria bacterium | reverse complement strand
AATTACTATCAGTAAAATCGAAGAAGATTCGGGTCTGGGAAACTTCTTTAATTCGTTACTAGGAGTTTTGGGATTGGGAAAAGATGAAAAGACTCTTACATTAACAACAGAATATCAGTCTTATGAAAAAGATGTACCGGTTTACCTGCAGTTAGATATGAGTAAATACGAAAAAGGAGATTATAAAATAAGTATCGAAATAAAAGATCTGTTCAATGATAGCGTTGTAAATTCACAGACTATTTTAAGATGGAAATGATTGAAAGATTTACAGAACATAAAAACTATTCAAGGAATATTAAGATCAGCTTGATAATTAGTGAGTTATTAGTTACATGTGCATTTCTTTTTTCACCCAGCATAACTGACAATAATTTTTTTGAGATTAAAGAACCAATATTCCTAATTGATGATATACCGATTACATTTCAGCCTGATAAGTACGCCTCGGAAAAACCCAGTGCTCCGGAAATATTTATTTCAGGGGTAATCAGTGAACCTATAATTCTGAATGACGTGATTTTCGAAGATATTGGTGATCAGGAATCTTCAGACGAAAATGAAGTTGCGGATGTAAGCATTTTAAATAAATGGGAAAGAAGATCACCAAGACAGCTTTTAGAAGTCCTTCCTGATGAAAGAAACGGGAATTATAAAGGCTCATTACAATTAAAATTAAAAATAAATAACTCGGGTAAGGTTGCCGAACATGTAATTTTATTCAACTCAATTGATTGCGAGGACTGCATACAAGAAATTTTATCAGCAGTTTATAAGTCTATATGGGAGCCTGGGATAAAAAATGGAGCAGAAACTGAATTTTGGGTGGAAAAATCGTTTACTTTTAATTAAGTATGGCTGTGATTGAAAAATAAACAGCATTCATCCTCACCAATTTAATTATCCTCCCATCGCGGCTGTTTATTTAACGGAAATGGGTAGTTTGTATTTAGTCAGAGCATGTTAAGTTAATGTAAAAATAATATTTTTAAAGTAACATTTTGGGTTTCTGAAGAGTCTCAATAATATCTATGGAGAGGATATGATGACAAAATTGCTACAGAAAGAACCCTTGAGAACCGTATGTCCTCAATGCGGACAGGAAATTAACGACGTTTGGATTTGCGAGATGAAATCTATTATTGGGATGAGATACGCTTATTTGTGCAGCAACTGTGAAAAACTTTTATGTATTTCAAAAAGTCCGATTTCAATACCGCTTCAGGGAAAAGAATTTAGAAGCTTCACGCAAAATTGAGTTTTTAGCTAATCGAAATTCTCCAGAATAACTCCCCCGCCAAGGCACACATCATCATCATAAAAAACAGCAAACTGCCCTGGTGCTATTCCATTATCAGACTCACTCAGTTTTACACTGAGAACTGATTCATTCATCCAATCAATATTACAATCATAATTATTTGCTCCGTGTCTAATTTTTACTTTCAGATTTTGCTTTTCGTGAGGGGAACTATTAATCCAATTAAACTTTCCAACTAAAAATTCATTTCTATCCCGAATAGTCAAATCTTGTTTTGAAATATAAATGATGTTATTCTTCACATCTTTCTTTACAACAAACCAAGGACCTCCACCAAGTTTTAACCCTGATCTCTGCCCAATAGTAAAGAAGTAATAACCGGGATGCTTTCCCAGAATTTTACCTGAGTCAATGTCGACAATATCTCCTTCAATTTCTCCAAGATGATGCTTTATAAATTCTTTAAATTTAATTTGTCCTAGAAAACAAATTCCCTGGCTGTCTCTTCTTGCCATTGTGGGAAGGTTATAGTTTTCAGCAAGATTACGTATTTGGGACTTTTTATATTTACCAATAGGAAACAATGCCCTAGATAATTGCTGCTGATTTAGGTATGCTAAAAAATATGTCTGGTCTTTAACAGGATCTGGAGAAGATTTGAGTAGATATTTTCCATTTGCCATTTCAACATTTGCGTAATGACCGCTTGCTACTTTTTCAAATGAAGAATCGATCTTATCATAAAATTCACCGAACTTAATGAGACTATTGCAAAAGATATCCGGATTCGGAGTTCTGCCTTCCTTTATTTCCGAAATTGTATAAGAAACAACATTATCCCAGTATTCTGTCTGCAATGGAATCACTTCCAGCGGAACATTAACCAGTTCGCACACTCCACGGGCATAATTAAGATCCTCTTCCCAGGGACATTCACCAAGAAAAGAAAATTCATCCTGAAGCCATATCTTTAAATAAAAAGCTGTAAGGTCGTGTCCCTCATCTTTTAAGAGCCGAAGTGCAACAGAACTATCGACACCACCAGATAATAAAACTGCAATTTTCATTTCTTCACTTTTCTTTTTCCAGACTGTATTTTTTCAAGAACATTATCATATAAGTCCCGTCTTACTTTACTCAAAATAATTGTTGCAAGCTTGCTTGAGTTGTTTAATCTTTGATAGAAACCAATACAGACGTTATTCCTGTTATCACAAACCTTCATTACCCCGGAGATTTTATTATCAAAAATTCCACCGGCCAGTGATGAAATTTCAATGTAATAAATTGTTATTTCTTTTTGGGAAAGAAAAAAATTCGAGCAAACAATCTTCTCATCATCCGCTTCAATTCTATAAGATAATATTTTATAAAGATTTAAGTAATGTCTGTTCAAGAAATAAATTATTGCAAGGTTGACTATAAGCGGAAAAGCAAGGATCGGTTTTTCATCCAGAAAATAAAAAAGCGGTCCTGAGTAAAGGATTAATACTGAAGTTACAATGATATTTCCATATCTGAAAATGATTTGGAAAAGAAATGAGTAAGTAAAAGTTTGTTTTTCTATTTTATTTTCAATCATATCTACTCAGTAAATTTACTCATTGAGTAACTTACAAAGAATTCAAGAATACCCGCCTAGAGTTTTTATTTTACAATATCTTTGATCCAACAGATTGTTTTTTCAAATCTAAGTTTGTTATCATTTCTTAAAGCTTTGCCTGGAACAGAAATAATTTAAAAAGCCCGCAAAAGCGGGCTAATATTCAAATATTAAAAATACCTAGTTAATTGTGGCACCTAATCCTTTAATCTGGTAAATGGTCATCGGACCTGTAATAATCGAAGGATCAAAATCTTCACCTGTTTCTTCAGCCTTATGTTCGAAATAATCAACGGCTTCTTCCTCTGTTAATTCAATTTTATACACTGTGCCTTCAACAACGGCATTATTTCCAACTGCATCAACCGGAAAAACAATATCGCCATCTTTAACTTTTACTTTAATCATCCCTTCTTCGTCATCTGATTTTAGCTCCATCCAGCAACCCATCATCGGACACACATCCAGAATTTCTCCTTCAACTAATACCGTTTGATCAAGATAAGAGTCAGGATCAGCAAGAATATCCGATATTTTTGTTTTTTCAGTGAGTGTTATTTCAGCACCTAAAT
>JAOTUT010000293.1 GCA_029863735.1 Ignavibacteria bacterium | reverse complement strand
AAACCCGTCATCTTTGAAAACAAACCTGCAAGTTTTCTCCCGGCTATAAATTATCTTGGACAAAGAGTAATTGAAGAAGATCCGGACCTTTATTACTGGAATTTAAATACTGACACTACAGATATTAATCCAATGGACTTATCTTTGGAAACAAGTTATAATGGATTGGAAAATTTAAATCTTCAGTCGCTCTTTCCAATAATCAGTGGATTTCAAAATCAGGTTGTGTTTGGATTATTTGCAAGAGTAACCGATCCATTATTAAATCACGATTTTTATTTGTCAGCAGGCATTTCGCCACTAAGTGAAAATCCAAGTTACCCATTATGGCATTTAAGATTTAAATATGATTACAAACAACTTATATTTTTAGAGGTCTCGTACAACGGAGATGATTTTTTTGACTTATTTAATAAACTTAAAAGAGGTACGCTCGGTGAACAATATAAAATTGGGCACACCTATTATTGGTTGTACGATAATCCGCTGAAGATAAAACAAGCATCTACACTTACTCTTTACAGAAATGTAGAATATGTCTATGACAACCTGGTAAGAGTATCGCAGCCAGATTTTGCCGTATTAGCGACAAATCTGAACTCAAAAAACCTTAGGAAAACCATCGGAAGTTCAGATTATGAATATGGAAACGAACTTAATTGGACAGTGACTCTTTACGGTACAGATTTTGACCAACCTGAGTTTGCGGTTAACACATACGCTGAACTTAGCAATTATGGAATGTGGCTATGGAAACACAATGTTTTGCACGTAAAAATTGCAGGAGGTTATCTCTGGTATAACGAAAATATTGTTCAATCCAAGTTTTATTTTGGTGGATTTGGCAATAGACCGGTGGATAATAACGAGATCAGACAGTTCAGAAGAATTTTCAGGTTCCCCGGCATTTCCATCTATAGTCTTGATGTTAAGGAATTTGGAAAACTGATGATTGAAAATGATTTTCCTGCAATAAGAGTTTCTGATTGGTTATTATGGGATCAGTTTGTAAATCATATTGACTTTGCGGTTTTTTCGCAGGGATTAATAACTCAATCATATTTAGGAAATTACCTGATTGACGTCGGAGCTCAGATGGATATTAAACTTAAACATTGGTATAATCTTGAATCCACATTTTCAGCTGGCATTGCAAAAGCCTGGGTTTTGCCTAATGGTATGACTGATTGGGAATGGTTTTTATCAATTAAATTGTTAAAAGACTAGTAATTTAATGCAAAGTGTACTATGAAATTTTCTGAATTTAAAAAAAATATAGATGATGGAATTAAAAATGTAATTGCTGATAGCGAATCATCGGATAAGATGAAAAGTCTTGAAGCAATTCTCAACATTGTTAATACAATTAACAGATCCTTAATTTTAGAAGACGTACTTGAACTAGTACTAAAAAATGCAATCCGACTAACTCAATCTGAAAGAGGATTTATTGTACTTCAAAATGCAGCAGGTGATTTAGAGTTTAAACTCGGACTCAATGAAAAGAATGAAAATCTTCCCAAACATCTCTTTGAAGTTAGTAATACAGTTGTTGAAGATGTTTTCCAGAATGGCCAGTCAATCTTTTTAGAAGGGGCACAGAGCGACACAGCTTATGATCCAACAAAGAGTATCTTAAAACTTGATCTTCAAACAATACTATGTTCTCCGCTAATTACTAACGGAAAAAAAATAGGTGTTATTTATGTTGACAGTAAACATCTTCATAAAATAAAAGTTAGAGAAATTACTGGCACTTTTGAGATACTCGCCGGGCAAGCAGCAACGGCAATTAGAAATGCTCAATTGTACGACAATCAGATTAATGCTTACAATGCTTTACAGGAAGCAAATGCACAGCTCATTCAGGCTGAACGAAAAGTATTAAAATCAGGGATTGATACAGAGATCGGACAGGCATTGCAAGGATTGGTTCATCTGGCATTGCTGGAGACAGAAAGCCTTTTACGTACTATCGAAAAATCCCAATCAGAATTTGACACCAGTCACGAGCTGGATGATCTTCTCTTCGACAGATTAAAATTAAAATCAAAAGTAGCCGCAGATAGCATTCGCAATATTCAGAAATATGCACAGGTGCTGCTTGAAACTTCAGTAACTGACTTGAATAAAGACAACAATGATTTGAACAGAACAATTCAGTCAGTAATTAAATACCTTTCTCCATTAAAGAAGTTCGGTTCAGTGACATTTAAAACTGAATTGAACACGTTACCGCTTTGCGACTTCGATCCCGAGCAGATACAACATCTACTTGTACATTTGTTCACCAATTCAGTAAATGCAAGCAAAAATGCTACCATTACAATACGTTCATTTGCAAAAGACAAAAAGAATTGTGTTGATGTTCAGGATGATGGACCAGGCTTCCCTGAAAAATATAAAGCAGATCCCTCGGCCATTTTCAATTTGTCTAATGGCGGCTATGGTTTATTCCTCTGCAAAAATATTGTCGATAAGCACAGAGGAGAATTAAAAATACTTAATAGTGAAAAGGGTGCATTAATTCATTTTTCATTGCCTGTTAACTAGAAGTGGAATCTACTAACCTAAAATATTTTGAGATCTGCTACGAACCACTGCCTTTCCCGGTTGAAGTTTTTGATGAAAATGGATTTGTTGCTTACATTAATCCTGCCTTTTCAAAGCGATGGACTTACTCTTTAGCTGAGCTTAGCGGATATTCCTACGCTACAGATAAAGAGCTTCAAAAAAGAGATATAGTACAGAAAATCAGTAGTGTTTTTAAGAAAAAGAAAACTGTACAAATACAGAACTACGTCGATACAAGATTACTCGGTTCTGATAGGGCAGTACCATTCTTGAAAACAACAATTTTTCCAGTTAGTATTGGCAATAAATCGTTTGTAGTTTTGTTTCACGAAGACCAGACGGATGTTATTCTTGCAGAAAAAGAAGTTAGAAAAGCCAGAGATGCCAGCAAAGAAGCTGAAAGGCTTAAAAGTACTTTCCTAAACGTTTTATCCCATGAACTCAGGACACCCCTCAATATTATTCTTGGATACTCTACAATCATAAGAGAAAATCTTAAAGAAAAAATTGGTAGTGATGAAAAAATTTATCTTGATAACCTCCATACTGGTAGTGAGAGGTTATTTAAGAGTATAACCCAAATGCTCGAGTTCGCTCAGATTGAAGCCGGCAATTATAAAATGAACATCGAGACATTAAATCTTGTTCATATAATTAAGAATAGCGTCGAACCATTTAAAATAATAGCAGCAGAGAAAAAACTAGACTTCTCTCTGAGAATTGGAACTGAAAATATTTTTGTTGATGTAGATTTGCAATGTGTAGAAGCTATAATAAATAATTTGGTTGATAATTCAATTAAGTTTACCAAGCAAGGATTTATAGAATTTGAAGTTGAATCTTTTAATGATAGAGATCTTGCCGTTT
>JAOTUT010000007.1 GCA_029863735.1 Ignavibacteria bacterium | reverse complement strand
TTCTTTATCTAAATAACCTAGCGAAAGGTTTACGTTTCTGTGACAACATCTGTCCTCTAAAGCAGTGATTGTTTTATCAGGATTACGAAAGAGAATTATCTCTTCACCGAGAATTTTATATTTTTTTATTTCGTTCTTCAGCTCATCAGAAGGACAAACCAAATACCATTTATTTGTTAACATTTACAACACCGTTTTTTCTTAATAAAAATTTATAGAGACTCGTGTTCATCCACAGTAAAGATATCCCGTAGAAAAAATCTTCAACAGGAATAGTAATAATTCTGAAGTCAAGCTGATATTCAACTCCGTAAGTAACAACCGGACGCCAGGTTAAATAGCCATTAAATATCAACGTAAAAATAACAAGAAGCAGAAGGTAAAAGTAGAACCGTCTATCAAAAAGTAAATTTGTTGTCAGGAGGTGATCAACAATATTTGCAAAGAATAGAAAGCACAAAGTTAGTCCAGTATATTGTTTCCCGATTGAAAAAAAATAAATACCTGCTGGGAGAGTGAGGTAAAGCAGTATTCGCAGCCAATTCAGATTAAGCTTTTTTTCTTTTGCTCTTCTTATTATCATTTCCCAGGTGAACAAACAGGCAAACGGAACCGTAATAAAAAATAACATCTCTTCAATTGGAAGATTTATAATTTTTATTCCGGAAACATAAAGAGGATTAAAATGCCAATGAGCTCCGGTTACCAGTGCGTCCCAAAGTAAAAATGGAATTGCAGGAATGACAATTGCAATCAGCATTTGCTTCCAGTGATTCCAGACGTAACAGCATTTTAGCGAACCGAAAAACGCTGGACCGCTAATAACAATAGCGTTAAATATTAAATACTCGAAGTTCAATTACGTGGACTTTAAAACCTTTACCTCAAAATACGATTTTATCAGCAAGTAAAACTTATACAAATTGGAAATTCTTACTCTTCTGCTTTTCAGTTGTTCAACATCCAGTCTTTTTATTTTTTTGAAGAGCATTAAATAATAAAGGTATGCAGAATAAACACCAAGCTTAACCGTAATCGGAAGGCGAACAATTCCTCTGAACGCTTCTTTGAATTCAGCTTCGACTTCTTTTTCAAGCATAGCTTTGTTGTGATCATCAATGTAATCAAGATGATGAACACCCGGCAGATAAATTCTTCCCCGGTCATTCAAATCGCTCTGTATATCTCTTAAGAAATTCACTTTCTGAAATGCGGCGCCAAGCATTCGCGCGGAATGTTCAAGCTCTTTGTATCTCTTTTGATTCCCATCAAGAAAAACCTTCAGACACATTAACCCAACAACTTCTGCCGATCCGTAAATGTATTTATCGTAGTTTTCCCTGTTATAAGATGACCGGGTAATATCCATTTCCATACTTTCAAGGAAAGCGGTTATAAGATTGCGATCAATGTTATAATCATTTACAACTTTCTGAAACGCTTGAAGAATGGGATTAGTTGAAATACCTAAATTTATAGCTTCCCACGTATCATCAGTAAATTTCTCAAGAAGTTGTTCTTTATCATGTGAATGAAATGTATCAACTATTTCATCAGCCACACGGACGAATCCATAAATTGCAAAAATGGGATCTCTGTATTCCGGTTTGAATACTTTTATGCCCAGGCTGAAAGAAGTGCTATATGCAACAGTAAGCTTTTTGCTCAGCTTGTAACTGGTTTTAGTGTAGTGTTCCAAAGTCATTTTCTATTCTCTCCGTTACTAATTTTGAACTGATTACAACCATTGGCAACCCCGTCCCCGGTGTTGTTGAGGCACCAACATAATACAAGTTAGAAAGTTTTTCGTCTTTGTTTTTTGGTCTGAATGCTCCAACCTGGCCTAAATCGTGTGCAAGCCCCAAGCCTGAACCCCTGTAAAGATTTAACATTTTTTCCCAATCATCTGGAGCCAATATTTTTTTAGTTAAAATGTTTGGTTGAATTTTGTATCCTACTCTTTTCGATAAATTTTCTATAATATTATTTGCAAGTTCCTCTTTATCTTCCCATGATTTTTTATAGCGTAGATCAGGAACTGGGCAGAGAATAAACAAATTTTCGCAACCATCTGGCGCACAGTTCTCATCAGATTTTGAAGAAGCATTTACATAGTAGTAAGGTTTTTGTGGACTGATCGACGAAGTGAAAATGTTATCCGCATACTCCTTAAAGTTACTTCCCAAAAAATAATTGTGATGAAGAAGATTGTCAATCTTTCCCTTGACACCCAAATAAATTGTGAGTGGCGCAAGTGTCCAGTGTAATTCATCAAGCTTTTCTGAGCTGTATTTTTTTCTTCCCAGTACTTTTCCTCTAAAAGAAGCTGCATCGGAATTAGAAATAAAAATGTCTGCTTCCCATGCTTTTCCATTTTGATCAATCATCTGCGCAACTTTTCCATTGTTGTTTCCAACCGCAACAATTTCAGTGTTATAAACAAACTTTACATTTCGTTCTTTAAGAATTCTTACTATTTCTCTGATGATGCTGTACATTCCGTTATTAATGCTCCAGTAACCGTTATTCTTCATCTCAGTATAATTTAGCAACGAGTAGATCGATGGGGTTTGAAATGGTGTAGACCCAAGAAAGAAAGCAACAAGAGAGAAAATCACTTTGACTTCATCAGATTCAAATGTTCTCTCAAGTTCATTCCACATGCTTCTGTAGAGATATGGAAGATGTTTTTTAGGAACCTTTGAAAGTTTGAAGAGATAATCTAGTTTATTTTTATAATTTGATTTGACAACCTGTTCTTCAGTATCGTGAAAAAATTCTCCCCCTTTGTTTAAGTATTTTTCAAGTTTTTCAGCAAGATTATCTTCTATTCCACTAAACTCATCCTCTAATTTTTTTAAGTCCTTAAAAATTTGGAAAGGTTTATTATTTCCTTCAAAAAATACCTGGTAAATAGGGTCAAGCTCTTTCATTACTAAAGGATTATCTACACCGGCACTTTTGAACAAATCATCAAATTCATAAGTCATGCTCATAAATGAAGGACCCATATCAAAACGGAATCCGTCCTGCTCAACAATGTTAAGTCTTCCACCGGGGGTTGAATGCTTTTCAAGAATGGTTATATCGTAACCCTTGCTTGAAAGTCTTAAAGCGGTTGACAAACCACCGAGACCCGAACCTATGATAACTGCTTTTTTCATTTGTTTAATATTAAGAATGCTGGATGAATAATAAGATAACCATTACAAAGATTAGATTCAGTTAAATTTATATTTTATGAGAAAACCACTTGTATTGCTTAAATCAAATATATCTTTACTACAAAATCGTGTCAGAGTTAACATTTGATCATCACAATTCGGAATACAAGTGGCGTTTCTCATTATATACACTAATAATTTATTTCAGAAGATTCATCTTCTTTATTTCTCTGAAGCTTCCGGCGTTCAACTCATAGAGATAAATGCCAGATGCTAAACCCTGCGCGTCAAAGTTGAACCTATACGCACCAGGCGCAAGATTTTCATTAACTAAGGTTGCAACTTCACTTCCGAGAATATTAAATACTTTCAAAGTTACAAACTCACTATTCGGAATTGCAAAATTGATAGTTGTGCTCGGGTTAAAAGGATTCGGATAATTCTGTTCAAGTGAATAATTGCCCGGAGTTAGATCAGAAATATTTTCAACACTGGCAACACCCTCTGGAAATTGACCTACTGTTCCATCAGCAAGAGCAAAGAAAAGTCCAAAAGCTTCACCATTCTGATTTGCAGAAGGGGTTAGAAAACCTGAAGCAAATACAACAGCACTACCACCACCAAGTGTCCTTAGATCTGCCCAATATGACTGTACTAAAGTAGTCCCGTCAGCCAGGGTTAAGTCAAGTGTATAATTTCCAGGTGGAACAGGAATATAAGCAGTAATATCACCATAAGCAGCATCATCAACTAAAGTTGCAACACCTCTGGCTATAACATCAACAGTTGGTGCATCGGTTGAGCCGTGTAATACAAAGAAGTCAACATCACTACCAGTTCCAGTTTCTCTTGCCATTGTCTTAATGAACAAAGTAAATGCAGTGCTTCTTCCATCAGGGTTTGAAGCATATGAATTAGGATCAATAACACCATTAGCAATGGCTACATAAGTCTCACCGTTTTGCAGAGTAACTGCAAAGTTCTTTAACGTATCACTTGCAGAACTGCTGTTACCAGGAGCAACGCCGATATTTAACTCAACTCCAGCAGGTGCATAAATAAATGGAGTAGCATTTCTAAATCCAAAGTCATCTAAAAGTAATGCGCCATCTAAATATACATCAACAGGATCTGCGGCAATATCAGCCGCATTGTGTATTACCTGTAAGCGTGCTAATTCAACGCTAGGAAAAGGAACAACATCTCCTGTTGGAAGAGCAGCAAAAATTCCAAAAGCCTCACCATTCTGATTAGCAGAAGGATCTAGAAAACCAGATGCAAACACTACAGCAGCACCGCCACCTAATCCACTTAAGTCGGCTTCAAAAGAAGCAACTATAGTTGAATTATCACTACCAGGGGTAACATCAAGAATGTAAGATGCAGGTGGAACAGTAATATAGGGCGTGATATCTCCATAAGCTGCATCATCAACTAAAGTAGCAACTCTGCGGGCAAGCACATCAACAGTTGGTGCGTCGGTTGAACCATGTAATACAAAGAAATCAACATCCGATGAAGTTCCATTTTCACGAGCCATTGCTTTAACAAATAATGTAAAAGAAGTGCTTCTTCCATCAGGATTTACTGCGAAAGAATTTGGATCCAACACACCATTAGCAATTGCAACATAGGTTTCATTTGCAGTTAATGTCACTGTAAAGTTTTTAATTGTATCAGCAGCAGATGTGCTGTTAGGACCAGCGACGCCAATGTTTATGGGTGTACCGGCAGGTGCATCTATATAAGGAGTTGCATCCCTAAATCCGAAATTGTCTAAAAGTAGACCACCATTTAAATAAATATCAACTGAAACTGCACCAGGATCTGCAGCATTGTGAATTACCTGTAATCTTGCTGTTTGTGCAAACAACATGTTTATCCCTGAGAATAAAAGGATAGCGAAGAGAGTTTTTAGATTTTTCATTTTTTTCTCTGTTTATTATTGTGAATAAATTAATTAAGAAATCCTCGGTCTTTAGCATAATCAAGAAGAGTTTCCTGAAGCATGTGTCTTGCTCTGTGCAATCTGGATCTTACGGTACCAATTGGACAACCAACAAGTTCTGCCGTTTCTTCGTAGCTGTTTCCATCCAGATCGCAAAGAAGAAAAACTTCTCTCATTTTTGATGGAAGCTGGTCGATTGCTTCGGTTAGATCATCGTCCAAAAGATCATTATAAAAATCTTTGTCAAGGTTATTGGTTTGAGCACGATCTGATTTAACATTTTCATAAAAGTTCTGTATCTGCTCATAGTCAAGTTTGTAGGGTTCGCGTTTTGATTTTCTGTAATCATTAATAAATGAGTTTTTTAAGATCATAAACATCCAGGCTTTACAGTTTGTACCACTCTCGAATTTATCAAAGTGCCTGTAAGCTTTGTAATAAGTTTCCTGAACAAGATCATGCGCATCATCTGTATTACCAGAAATTTTCAATGCATAGTTGTATAAAGCATCCTCGTGCGGTAATGCCTCGTTTCTGAATTCATCGTGTTTAGAGTTTTCAATTACTAAAGAATCTTCATTATTATGGTAATTGTTCATTTTAGGCCTCTTATCAATGTTTGTTTATAATTTGTCTAAATGTTCTAGACAAACATAATATATTGTCCAGCATTTGTCAAGCATTTTCTTAGACAACTTTAAAAGAATTTTCAAAGGGAACTCTTTTTGTTGAAATTTCGTTAAAAATGGTGGTTTTAACTTAAAATTATTTTTTTACACTTAGTTAGTATTTTTGACAGATACTAGACATTTATTAAATTTGAATATGGCTTTTAATTACAAGTACCCTATTAAAGTAGTAAGCCAGATGACAGGGCTGAGCGTTCATGTTATACGAGCTTGGGAAAAAAGACACAATGTTGTTGATCCGGAAAGATCAGATACGAACCGCCGGTTATATTCAGAGGAAGATATTGAGAAGCTTAAATTATTAAATGATGCAGTTCACTTGGGTCATAATATTGGTGGTATAGCAAAATTATCATTAACTGAATTGAAGAACCTATTAACTAATGAGAAAATTAATTCTGCAAATACAGAAGATAAATTAGCTCCCTCCTTAGATTCTGCAAAAAATTTGAATGAGATAATGAGTGAATGCATGGAGGCTATAAAAAGTTATGATGCAAAAAAACTAGAATCTGTTTTACTAAATGCCTCAGCAAAACTTACCCAACCGGTTCTGCTTGAGGAACTAGTTGTCCCGCTGGTATATAAAGTTGGTGAGCTATGGCATAGTGGAGAAATAAGGGTTGCAAACGAACATCTTGCATCTTCAATAGTGCGCTCGTTTCTTTTTAATTTGTTAGAATCGTATTCGATAAGCGATTCAGCTCCAACAATGATATCAGCCACACCCCGGGGACAGGAACATGAACTTGGAGCATTAATTGCTGGAGTGGTAGCTGCTTCTTCTGGTTGGAAGGTAATTTATCTTGGTGCAAGTTTGCCGGCTGAAGAAATAAGTGCAGTTGTTTCACACCTGAATGGCAGGGTGGTTGCATTAAGCATAATCTATCCTAATGATGATCCTCATTTGAAACGCGAGTTAAATAAGCTGCATCAGCTTTTACCAGCAGGGGTATCTATGATCGTGGGTGGTAGGGCTGCAAATGGTTACTTAGATGTTCTTGATGAAATAGGTGCGGTGATGGTTAAAAATACAAAGCAGCTTAGGTTAGAGCTGGAAGCAATCAGAGAACACAAATACAATTAACCCCCCCATCTTTTCAACTATAATATTATCGCATAAAACATTTCTTTATTAATAAAACTGTTTTGGGATTAAAAGTTTTCCAACTAAAAATGATTTTTGGATTGGGATTGTTGTTAGTTAAAATAGGAGGAAGATTTAGTATCAGTCGTAATACAAACCCACGAAAGTATATTCTGGATTGGAAGCGTTGGTGTTAACACCTCTTGTGTTGAAATGTATTTCCTGCCCTGGTGCAATATCAAAAACAGTAGCGCTGGTTTCCTGACCCGCGATCTCATATTTTATGAATACATTCTTAATCGGCTTACCGAGATTATTTTTAACTTTTCCTTCTACTACAGCAAAGTAAGATGCATCATCAACTTGCGAGGCTTTGACGTAGTTACCAATTTGTTCGGATATCTGAAGTTTGCCTGTAACCTTAATGTCTTCTACTTTTTCTGTTGTTAGAAGAAAATATAGCCCACCACCGACAGCCGCTAAAAGAAATAATATTGAAAGAAATCTGATCACTTTTTTCAATTTTATGATTTTAATTACCTGCGAAATGCACAAATATTGTTCCCTTGTTTTAAATGATTTTTTACCTAAAAACAAAGAAAAGAGTTGTTTTACGTAAATTTCTTAAGATAATTGAGTAATAATGATAGTCAGTTGCAAGAAATTTTTTACCCTAATTGACGGCATATGACAAAAATGTCAGGCGAATTTATTCTTAAAGTCAATTGATGACATAGTCACAAAATGTGCTCCAAATTAGCTAGAGCGATGCGAAAGTTTTTTCTTTATTAATTAATAGTAAATCGCTTTTCGAATTTCCTCAATGCTATTGAAAGGTTTGGGTGGAGCTAAATATTTTGTCAGGAATTTGTAAATCTTCAGTCTTATTGACAGCGCAAGTTTTGTATCCTGCCTGTCGAATGAATGGCCTCCCGGTAAATCCTGAAAGACTTCGTATTCAAAATCTTTGTTTGCCGCTTTGAGTGCAGTTATTAAAATTTCAACCTCAATAAATCTTACGTCTTCATCATTTGTATTTGTGTGGATGAGCAAAGGTGTTTGTAATTTATCCACATTCCAGGCAGGAGATCTTTTTTTGTACTCTTCAGGGTTCTCATCAACGGTTTGCCCGATGTGATAATCAGCCGAATAAAGTTCACGGTATTCTTCATCCATATAATTCAATCGTGAAATCAAATCGCTAACGGGAACACCGGCGAAAGCTACTTTGTAATTTCCCGGATATTTAAAAATGCTCATCAAACTAATTAATCCACCGTGGCTCCATCCAACGATACCAACTCTTTCTGGGTCAACAAACTCATAATTCTCCAGCATATATTTTCTGCTTGAGTCAACATCTTCAATTTCACGACCACCGTAATCTATTTTTTCATAATGCGATTTACCATATCCTGTGCTGCCGCGGTACTCTGCCGAAACAACTATGTATTCCTGATAAATCAGTTCTTTAACTATGTGTGTGTAGTAAGTTGACAAGTTTGAGTGCACGCCACCGTGCGGCAAAACAATCAACGGATATTTTTTGTTGTAATCAATGTCCTTCGGAATGAAAACGTACGACCAGATTTTAACAGGATTGCCAGCACCCGGATCTGTTGTGTCAAGCTCCTTCCATTTTGGCGGTCCCGTCATATAAATTTTATCAATTAAAGCAACATCTCCAACTCTTTGAAACCACAAAACATCGTCAATGTTTTTCTCGAGTACATCAAGTCTGTGTTCAAGGCTTTGGTTGTAGTTTATCAGTGAATCTAGTTTCTGAACAAGAATTGTATCCGTTTGTGGGAATATTGAAGGTGTAATTATATAAGTTAAAAGCAGCATTAGTTTTTTCATTTTATCACCTTTTTTGAAAAGAGATTAATAAAGTATAATACTAAGTTACGACAGCCAATTGAATAATGAGTTTATGAGTATTTTTCAAGAGAGATTAAAATTAACAAAAGACAATGATGAGTATTGGCAACAGGATTTCTTAACCATACTTGCACAATTAAAAATAATTAACTATTATAAATTAGTTTACCAAAAATTTAATTATAGTATAGCACATTATTATTCATTTCTAACTAGGAGGCAGTATGAATCAAAGAGTTTCAAACATTTCTATATTTTTTTTATTGTTCCTGACTAACATAGTTTTCGCGCAGACTGACAACGTGCAACAGATTCCTTCTATCAATGAAGGAATACGCGAAAATTATTCTCAAAGCGATTATGAAAACTTTTTGCTAAGGGAAAAGCTTGGTGAAATTCCATTCCAGGGTGGTCTAGTTGATCAACAGGCTGCTGCAGATGCTTTGGTGAATAACAATACGGGAAGTACCGGAACATCAAATTTCACCCAGAGTGAAACATCCATCATTGCTTTTGGTAGCAATGTATTAATTGGATTTAACGATTCAGGTTCCTTCACAGGCGGTGCAAACAAATTCACCGGTTATTCGTATTCAACAGATGGCGGGGCAACCTTTACTGATGGTGGAACCTTACCAACAAGTGCTGTCGGTGATGCTGGTGATCCAGTTATAGCACGTAATGAAACCACCGGTAGAATTTATTTTTCTACACTAGGTTTCAGCGGCGCAGGCACTATTCAGGTGTTCCGTTCAGATGATAACGGCCTTACCTGGATGGCACCGGTCAATGGTACACCCAGTGGATCTATTGAAGATAAACAGTGGATTGCTGTTGATAATTTTGCAGGGACAGGTAATGGTAACGTCTATTTAATGTCTCGTCGCTTCGGTGGAAGCCCGGGTATTTACATGTTTCGTTCAACCGATAACGGAGCTACATTCGGTCCCAGTGGTGGTACTCTCATCGTTGGAGGAAATCAGGGTGCGTTTGTTGCGGTAGGACCGGATCACTCTGTATATGCATTTTGGTATGCAGGTTCGACTTTGCAAGTGCGCAAGTCTACTGATCAAGGTGTTACATTTGGTTCAGCAGTGACGGTAGCTAGTGGCTTAGTTGGAGGAACTAATGGTGATCTTGGTTTGACTGGTCTTAGACAAGGAACTGCATCTTTCTCCGGTTTCCGTAGTAATGAATTTCCGCACGCAGCAGTTAATCCGGTCAGTGGGCACATTTACGTTACTTATGATAATGATGCGCCGGGTGGCGATAAGGCTGATGTATTTATGACAATGTCTACCGATGGTGGAGCTACCTGGAGTGCAAGCACACGTGTGAATGATGACGCAACAACTACTGACCAATGGCAACCTACCATAGCTGTTACTCCAAACGGGAACAATATTGGAATTTTCTACTACAGTCGTCAGGAAGATCCTGGCAGTAATAATTTGTTTAAGTACTATGGTCGAACAGGGACTATATCTGGTTCAACCGTTACCTTTAGCCCAAGTTTTGCAATAAGTGATGTTGGTTCTTTGCCTGAATTTGGTCGCGATGCGGTAGTTAATCCTGTCTATATGGGAGATTATAACCATGCATCAGTTACGGCATCACCAACAGCATTTCATGTAGTATGGTCAGATAACCGTAATGATCTTCCCGGCGGAGCACCTCGTAAAGATCCCAATGTTTACTACGAAAATATTCCGATTGCTCAGAGCCAATTTCTTGTTTGGGAGGGAGTTCTGGGAGGTCAGGATTATAGTGGTGCTTATATAAACAGTTTCCTCTCAGGTTTGGCCTATACAGTAGATTATACGTCAACATTTCCTTCAAGCCTAATAGGTTATGATGCTGTATTCTTATCTTTTGGCAATTTCCCGAATAATGTTGTTTTTGATGCGACCATGGCATCAATTGTCCAGACATATTTAGTAGCTGGAGGCAGAGTGTACCTTGAGGGCGGTGATGCTTTAGAATTTAACCAATCTGTGAATGTGCCTCTGCATGATTTATTCGGACTTGGTGATGGTTCTGATGGCGGAACAAACATAATTGACGGGCTTCAAGGACAGGTGGGTTCATTAACCGAGGGTATGTTGTTTACATCTTCCTCGCAGGTTGGTAATAATTGGATAGATATTTATGTACCTACTACAGGAACTCTTGCGTTCGATGAATCTAGCTATGGAAATGTAGGCGTCCAGTATTCAGGTAGTTTTAGTCAAAGAACTTTCTGTTTTTCTTATGCCCTGGCAGACCTTACGGATGCTTCCTTCCCAAGCACAAGGAACGAATTAATGACAAGAATATTGAATTTCTTAGTTGGACCATCCACCTTACCACCTGACATAAGTGTTACTCCGACTTCCTTAACATTTGATGTTCCAGAAGGTGGTAGCGATTCAGATGTATTAACAATAAATAACCTTGGTCAACAAAATCTGGTATGGAATGTTTTTGAAGAGGAAGTCCCTCCTTTAGCCGCGATAAAATTAAAACTCGATGACGGAAGAGAACTACCAGTAACAATTCAACCTAAATTTGACTGGAACCAACCTGTAAAAGGAGAGGATTATACTCCTCTTACACCCTCTACTGGTAAACCACCAACTGACGTATTTGTTAAAACGTTATATAAAAATCCGGAAATTAGAAATTCCTTGCTTTTTGGGACAGAGGCTTTTGGCTCGGAAGGGGTGATAGGAAATTATTCTCAATTTGATTTGGGTGTACCGGAAGTACTGAATGCGATTTCTTCTTTTACCGATTTTATACCTGCAGGTGATTTCGGAGTAGATTTAACATTTGCTTATGCCGTAAATACAACAACAAACGAATTGATAAGAATAAGTAAAACAACTGGTGTTATAACTGTAGTTGGACCCTGTGCCCCAACTCAAAATCCTCCGTCTGAAGTATTTTCAGGAATGGCAATCGATCCTAATAGCGGGATTGTTTATCTGTCTAGTACGGATATTACAACCTCTTGGTTATATACCGTGAATACAACAACAGGTGCACCCACTTTGGTGGGCGTATTAACAAACGCACCAGGTATGATTGCTATAGCAATTAACAATAGCGGCCAGATGTATGGATATGAAATTATTAGCGATGTTATGTTAATTGTGGACAAAAGCAGTGGTGCAGGAACTGTTCTAGGACCAATTGGTTTTGATGCAAATTTTGCACAAGGTTTGGACTTCGATCCAATAACCGGAACACTTTATTTATCTGCATTTAATAATTCAACATTCCAAGCTGAGCTAAGAACTGGAAATACAACCACCGGAGCCACAACTCTGGTTGGCGTATTAGGAAGTACAACCCCTGGTTCACTAGTTGATGTTACTTGGGTTGGATTACCAGGCGAATTTTTTGACTGTACTTGGCTTGCCGAAAGTCCTGTATCAGGATCAGTATCCCCAGGAGGTAGTCAAAACGTCGACATATTTGTTGATGCAACAGGATTGACAGTGGGTACATATAATTGCAACTTGATTATAACAAGCAACGATCCAACTACTCCACAAGTTACAGTACCTGTTACCCTAAACGTATTAGCGCCACCCCCTGATATAAACGTCGTTCCAACATCAATGACTTTTGTAGTTCCCGAAAATGGAGGCGATACTCAAATACTTACAATTGAGAACACTGCACCAGGCGGATCTTCGAATCTTGATTGGAATATATTTGAACAATCGACCTTAGTGCTTGATAACGGAACTGAAATTTCTGTTAACTTGAATATGAGTACTAATAGTAATCAACAGCGCCAGATTGATATATCTCGCAATACAAATTCACAAGTTTATAATTATTCATCTAAAGATGAATATTCAGCAGGTCACGAACCCTCAATAATCGATCATAGAAAAACCAAAGAATTCTTGAGAGATGGAGAGCAATCTACCCTAACGGTAAACAATGTTCTTCTAATCGCCAGTGGTGGTATTCCTTCAGATATACAAAGTTATTTACTCTCATATATACCAGTAGTCGATATCTTTGATGCTCTTGTTGGGACACCTACTTTGGGTCAGTTGAGTGCTTATGATGCAGTGATTGTAATGAACAATAATGCTTTTTTTGATCCTATAGCATTAGGTAATGTACTAGCTGATTACATCGACGTAGGAGGTGGGGTAGTAACTACGGAAGCTTCCTTCGCCATAGGATTTGATCTACAAGGCCGATTTATTACAGATGGCTACTCTCCATTTATTGCAGGTCCGGGGCCCCTAGGATCAGCAAACCTAGGCGCTTATGATCCGACTCATCCGATTATGGCTGGCGTAACAACAATGTTTGGGAATCTTTTAGTAGATCCTTCACTTGAAATTGGTGCTAGTTTAATTGCATCTTGGGATAATGGATTAGAATGTGTAGCAACAAAAGGTAATGTAGCAGCAATAAATGTTTTCGTTGCAGAACCTGGTTTTTGGACTGGTGATGTTCCATTGCTGCTTGCCAATGCGGTAAATTTTGTTGCAGGTGAAACAGATTGCCCATGGCTTACCGAAAATCCAATAAATGGAACTGTTCCCGCCGGAAGTAGCCAAAATGTTGACATAACTGTTGATGCAACAGGTTTGACGGGAGGTAGTTATACTTGTAATTTAATTATTTATAGTAATGATCCTGATGAAAACCCTGTGGTTGTGCCTGTTACGCTAATTGTAACAAGTGGTCCGCCACCAGAAAATTTTGCTATAGTTACTAATATAGATGATAATAATTTCCACATAATTGATGTGGCTTCGAATATAATAGTAGGGCCATTTCTTTCTGGCAGTCTGGGAAGCGGTCTTTTACTAGATCCAGTGATTACTCCTGACGGACAAACAGCATTGATTTCGAATTTTGGAGATCAGACAATATTCTTTGTTGATGTGACGAACCCGTATAGCCCAAGTGTTCCGGGCTCGGTAAATATAGGATTCTTCCCTGAAGATATTGATTTAACACCTGATGGAGCCTTTGCGCTTGTTACGGATGGGAACGCCACTACTTTAATTGCTGTTATTGATGTTGCAGCTATGTCCGTGATACAGACACTTGACATTACTCCTAGAGAAGCCCAGGCTGTCGCTATTGCACCGGATGGAACAGTTTTATTAGCTGATTACACTAACAGTCAAATACACGTTCTTTTATTAAATCTATCAACAGGATTGTTGACTGACCTCGCAACTGCAATTCCAGTAGGTTTAGGGCCAGTAAATGTTGCCATAAGTCCGGATGGACAAACAGCACTTGTAGCGAACATCAATTCAACTTCTGTTGACGTTCTTCAAATTACAGGACCGGGATCAGTTACCTTGACTGGATCAGTGCCCAATATTCTGAATGTCCAGTCAATCGCTTTCGAAAATAATGGTTCCCGCGCCTTTGTAGTACAAACAGGACCCACCCCTGATGAGTTAGCAGTACTATCAGTCTCAGCACCTGGACTAGTTATTGATACGGGTCTTCGTGTCAGTCTCATCTCTGATGCATCAGCAGGTTTTGGTTTGTTTGGTGTCGACGTGATAGATGTTTCTGCTGATGGCAACTGGGCTTATGTTGGTAATCCAACCAATGGCTTAATAAATAATGATGTTGCAGTAGTAGATTTGAACAGTTATACACTATCTCCAAGTCTAACTGCTCAAAATTACCCAACTGGTATTGCAGTTGGAGGTTCAGCTAATTTTCAACTTAGTGTTACTGTTACCAACGGATGGAATATGGTATCGGTACCAGGAATAAATCCAGATGGAATGGGAGTAGATACCTGGTGGTCAGGCAAAGACCCGGCAGCCAATGTATTTAAATATGGAACAGGTTATCAACAAGTTACCACAACAACACCTGGAGAAGGCTACTGGATGAAGCATCTTGGAGCCAATATTTATGAAACCGGAGATGAGTGGCCAGCAGGTGGAATACAAATAGTATCTCACGAACCTATAACAGGGATATCAGGCTGGAACCTTTTCGGAGGATATGAATTGTTTGTGGGAACAGCGGGAATAACTACGGTTCCACCTGGATTACAGAATAGTCCAGTATATAAATATGGGGCTGGATACGAGATTGCAACGACACTGGAACCTGGATATGGATACTGGATGAAACTATCAGGTGCAGGACAGATAATTATACCTGAAATATTAGCCAAAGAAACAGAGCCAGTGGAATACTTCAAGGAAGATTGGGGTAAGATTAT
>JAOTUT010000292.1 GCA_029863735.1 Ignavibacteria bacterium | reverse complement strand
TTCAGTTACCTATTAAAGGGGTTAACAATTAATAATTTTACCCCACTGGGGGTATAAACTACTAAATGGAAATAAAAGTTTCAACAAAAATAATTAATAAGTGCAAATAAATGCCAATTTTATAATAATAATCCCGATGATTGGTATCTCTAATTAATCAAAAGTAGAACCGGTTTGAAAGGTTTCCTTTAGGTTTTTATCCTGAATGTAAACCACAGCATTAATATTTTGCAGATTCCACGAGGAAAGGAGGGCATCTTTAAACTCATAGGATATTTCACCCTGATCTATTAATTGTCTTATCGAGGTACCTTCGTTATTAGGCAGCATAAGCCTAGTAACATCATAAAACTTTGTTTCCCCATTTGAACCGGGTGGTTGCTCAAATTCAATATTTGTCTCAGTAATTACCGCATTTATTATCAGGTCGCTCATATTTAAACCGGTGGTGTCTAAAAACTTCACATTCACATCAATAACATAATCCCCTTCCAGACTGGCGTTTACATTTACTTCAAATCTCGGAGTAACAGCAAGTCTGGTATCAATTGCGGCCATTACACTTATAGAATCTGTAGAAACTGGTTTCAGTATTCCGTCAACAACAGTTGTTGGGGCAAAGAAAACATTGTAATAACTGATTCGCGAATCACATATTGGTTTTGCTGCTAAATAGAATAGATCATTAGGGGCGGGAAAATTCGTTGGAAACTTTACAACAACTAATTTACTCCTGCCGTATGTTTCATTTGAAAACTTCTCAATTATTTTATTAGAAATAACACAAGGGTTACAACTCACATTAGCAAAATCTTCTATCAAAACAACCTTACTCGCCGCTAAAAATCTTGCTGAATTGTCTACGTGTATATTCAAGGAAATATTTCCTGTCGGTGTAGTGTCAGGGGAAGATGGTGGGTTCGTCTCACAACTCGTTGTCAGAATAACAATTACTAAAAAGGAAATAAGTTTATTAATCATATTATTACCAACATTAACTATAAGTGAATTCCGAAACTCAAAATGAATACTTTTCAATTTTTGAATGCGATAAATTATTCATTAATCACAAAATAATAAAGTTTATTTTTTGCATCTTTAAGTTATTGTAACAAATCAATAAAAAAATGCCGTCACCCATTTCCAAGATAACAGCATTGCAATTATGTTATGAACCTGTTTTTATTCAGCGTGAGCAACCCAGAATCCTGTGACACTATTAATCTTTGTATCACCCCATGTATTTACTTCGACAGTAAATCCGTCTCTTGATACTGATATTGGCTTCACTGCGTATCTAACAGGAGCGCTTTTATCAACATCAATTGATGATATCCCAACAACAACATTCGGTTTGACTTTAAAAGGTTTCAAAAAAAATATCTCAATAGTAATAGTTCTGTAACCGGTATTTTGATTGAGAGTATAAGATTTTGTTTCGGAACTAGCGCCCCAGTTACCACTTAAAACTACTGTTTGGTTGAATGCAACATCTGACAGCATCAAAGTTAAAGCAGATAATAATAAGAGTCTTTTCATTTAAAACCTTTGTTTATTTTTGTTTAAGAATTAATATGTTCGTTGAATTACTCATGACTATGGAATAATTAATGAAATAATTTTTCCCATTTTTCATCTAAAATAAAAATCCTTATAAAATAAAAATGCCATTAACCTTTCCAGGATAACGGCATAAACAGATTAATGACAATATTTATTCCCCATGAGCAAGCCAGTAGCCTGAAATACCAAATATTTTTGTATCAGACCACGTGGAAATCTTTATTGTCATAGCATCTCGTGATACTGACAAAGCCTCAACTTTATACCTGACATTCTTTTCAGAAGTGGCATCCATTAGTGTAACCGCAAGAGTAACATCTGGTTTATTTTCAAATGGATCTAAAAAATTAACAGTAATTGTTACGCTTCTGTCACCCGAATTTTCAGCCAGTGTATAACCTTCTGTTGTTTTGCTTGCACCCCAATATCCGCTAAGTACTTTTGTTTGAGCAAAAGAAGAAGTTATCATACCAAGCGCCAATGCGATTGTAACTAGAGAGAGAATTTTTTTCATTTGAACCTCCATTTGTTTTTGTTTAAGGATAATTCTGTAGTTAGTTATTAAAAACATGTTGAAATATAAGTAATCTAAACTTTAAAAAACATTTAATTATGATTCAATTTGGTCATTTATAAAGTATATTGCGTTCAGATTTTCTTAATCCGGCGACAACAAGATTGTAGGAATAGTCAATCCATTCAAATAGAATCCTGATTGGAACAGTTCCGTCAATAATTATTGTGTTCCAGTGTTTTTTATTCATATGATAACCTGGTTGAACTGAATCAAATTCTTCTCTCAATTCAATCGCTTTTTCGGGTTCGCATTTAAGATTAATTTGCAAAGGAATACTTTCCAGGGAAGCCAGCAAAAAAATTTTCCCGGCAACTTTAAACACAAGTGTCTCTTCATCAAAAGGAAATTCCTCAGTTACCCCTTTTTTCATCAGACTATATTCCCGGATTTGTTCGATATTCATAATTTTAAATTAAAGCTTTATAAATAAACTTCAGATAAAATAATTATGATTTTATAAAATAAACGTTCCTAGCCAATTTCATTTCAGATATAAAGCAGGTCGAGTTTAGTTATAAATTTGGGTATTTTTAAGCATGTTGGTTTTCATAAACAATAGGATTCTTTCACTGGAAGAAGCAAATATTTCTCCTTTTGACAGAGGCTTCCTTTTTGCCGATGGAGTATATGAATCAATACGGACATACAATAAAAAATTATTCAGATACAAAGATCATCTTGACAGATTAAAAAGAAGCCTTAAAGAAGTAAAAATTGATTTTAATGAATTTGACTCACTTGAAAATATCATCTACGATCTAATAAAAAAAAATAGCATTGAGAGTGAAGCATTAGTTTATCTTCAGGTTACACGCGGATCGGCAATTCCCCGAACTCATAGCTTCCCAAAAGATAAAATATCTCCAACATTATTTATTTCTGTTAAAGAATTAACTGAAGATTTCGAAGAACAATCGAGAGGAGTTAAAGTAATTCTTCAGGAAGATATAAGATGGCTCAGATGTGATATTAAATCAACTTCCCTGCTTCCCGTAGTGCTTGCCAATCAAAAAGCCACAGAAGAAAATGCTGTCGAAGCAATTCTTGTGCGGGATGGATTAATTACGGAAGGCACACACACAAATTTTTTTGCTGTTAGAGATGAAACCCTCTTCACTGCTCCAAAGTCAAGATTAATTCTTGAAGGGATAACACGAAAAGTGGTTCTGGAATTTTGCGCGAAATTTAATATCGATTATCGCGAGGAATTTATTAATAAGGACGATCTGAAAAGTTTTGATGAATTCTTTATCACGAGTACTACAAAAGAAATTACTCCTGTAACTTCAATTGATTACTGGACAATCAACCAGGG
>JAOTUT010000291.1 GCA_029863735.1 Ignavibacteria bacterium | reverse complement strand
GATACATTCTGAATTCGGTAGTACATATACAATCCGGTTGCTCGTCGGAGCAGTTAGTGAATAGAATTATTGAAAGCGTAAATAATATGAATATTGGACACTTCATTTTCTATTTTAAAATGTAAACAATTCTTTCGAGCTTCCCATCAATTAACTGACTAGGAACTAAATTAAAAATCTTACAGAGCAAAGGATATATATCGATATTATTAATTGTGCCAACCCTGTAGTTTACCTTGAAAGCTGGCCCCATAGCATAAAATATTCCATTCATATCCATCCAATAATTGTCATAGCCATGGTTACCCTTTGTCCCGTACTTCTCCAGGTTTTTTAAAGATTTATTTGTCTCAACGCCCCATCCATTCTCTGCAATAATTACTAGCTTGCTTATTAAAGGATTGTCAGAGTAGTGAAAGTATTCCGGCACATTTTCTTTTTTATAAACCTTGTAATGGTGTTCGTTTTCATTTAATTTTTTATATATGTTTTCTAATACACCTTTCGCCGGTTCAATTAACATAAATGGTCCGTTATCGCCGGACTCATAGTTATAACCATCAAGAATTTCCTCAATATTTACAGTCTTTTCGATGCTTGTCTCTGCCATCCCGTGGTCTGAAACGACGATGATATTCGTACTATCGAACAAATTAATTTCCTTCAACTTTTGAAACAAATATCCAAGAATGCTATCGAGTTGTGCAACAGCCAAATTAACTTCTGGCGAATTTGGACCAAAATTATGTCCATAGGAATCTGTAGCATCAAAATATGACGTAATAAAATGTGGACGCTTTTCATAAGAAAGTTGCAGCCAATCGATTACACCATCGACTCTTTCTTTGTACGGTTTTGAATGTTCATATTTGTAAAAGTATGTTGGATGTCTGTACGGAACAGAAACATCTGAGCCTGGCCAGAAATAACTAGCTGTGATAATCCCCTGCATTTCGGCTGTTTCCCAGAATGCTTCTCCTTTATACCACCAACCATTTCGTGCCTCTATAGTATCACCCATTGAAAATTGTTTGCCGGTAAAGTAATCTTTGAAGATGTTAGATATTATTCCATGATGCTCGGGATACAGACCCGTTATAATTGATGTATGATTTGGAAAAGTTTTTGAAGGAAAGCATGGTCTAAGAGAATTTGCAAAAACCCCGGTTTCCTTTATAATATCAAAATTTGGAGTGATATTACGATTCACATAATCCCATCTGAATCCATCGAAGCTAATAAGAATAACATATGGTTGAGCCTGTGAATCAGCAAACAATAAAGTCAAAAAAAGAAAGTAAAGCTTTAAAAAAAGTTTCATAAAATCTCCACTGTTTGATAGTTCAAAAGTAGTTAGAAATGAAGTTAAAATTAAATTTGGCTATTTTTGAACGCTCAAGATAAAATTAGTGTTGAAAGCAGTATTATTAATTTGAAAGTGAAATGAACAAACCGACCGCTGTACTTATAAACCTGGGCACACCAGATAGTCCATCCGTGAAAGATGTAAGAAAATATCTTTTTGAATTTCTTAACGATCCGAGAGTGATTGACATTCCCACCTTTGTACGTTTCTTATTGGTGAATTTTATTGTAGTTCCTTTTCGTGCGCCAAAGTCAGCTAAAATTTACAAAGAGCTTTGGGTTAATAATGGATTGCCAAACGGCATTAAAGGTTCGCCAATTCTTTATTATGGAAAATCTGTCCAGGAAAAACTACAACAGGCTTTGGGAGATGGTTATGATGTTCAACTTGCAATGAGATATCAAAATCCTTCAATGGATGATGTCTTTGAAAAACTTTATAAGAAAAATTTAGAAAAAATTATAATCATTCCACTATTTCCACAATACGCTTCTGCGACAACCGGATCTATAATTGATAAAGCGATGAATATAATGAGCAAGTGGTGGATAATTCCAGAGATAAAATTCATCAGTCAGTATTATAATGATGAGGGTTTTATTAATACTATAGTTGATCGAGCAAAGCGATATAACGTTGACGAGTATAATCACGTATTGTTTAGCTACCATGGGTTGCCTGTGAGACAGGTTGACAAAGTTTATAAGGACGGCACTCCTTGCGAAGAACACAATTGCGAAACGGAAATAAATGAAACCAACAAGTTCTGTTATAAAGCAACCTGTTATGCAACCACTAGACTTATCGCAGAGAAGCTTAAATTACCGTCACAAAAATATACTGTTTGTTTTCAGTCAAGATTAGATAAAAAATGGCTTGAGCCTTTTGCTGACAAAGTGATAATAGAGCAGGCAAAGAAGGGAACGAAGAAACTTCTTATTTTTAGTCCGGCCTTTGTTGCAGATTGCCTGGAAACATTAATTGAGATTGGTTTCGAGTATCAAAAATTATTTGAAGAACACGGAGGCGAAAAGGTGCGGCTGGTGGAAAGTTTAAATGATCATCCAATGTGGATTGAAACATTGAAGAAGATGGTTTTGAAAAACGTATAAAAACGCCGGCATTACCGGCGCTTTGAGAAGAGATGATTTTTCCGAAAACGGAAACATGTTAATCCCAATCTAGGTATTTTCCCATACCAAGAAGTTCCTGCATTCTTCTATTTATTATTTGAGCCTTATTATTCTTCCTCTCTTCAAAATATGTTTTTAATTCCTGTAATTGATGTTCGAGCATCTTGACTTCTAACTTTCTTTCTTCTTCTTTAAGATCAAATAGCTGCTCAAGCTTTGTTTGAAGTTTTGTCTTTATTCCTGGTTTTTCATTCTGAGATGAATGCTGAAAAAGAAAACCAAGTGCTTTTGTGTGCATCTCCCAGTGACCAACCAATTGTGATTGTTCCATTCGCTTTTTCTCAAATGGATCGAACATAAAAGCATTTTCCAGGTCAAAGAAAAAATGAGGAGCCTCAGAAAGTATATCATAATATTTATCCTCATCAATTTTCTTCACTTTAAGCAGATCTTCTTTCACATCCCCTGGAAGTGTTTTAAGAATTTTATCTTCATTTTCTATAGCAATTTGTTGATACTCTTCAAATACTGGTGCTAATTCGCCCCTAGGTAGCAGGGGCGGTTTCGGCTCAGTTTGTGAATAAAGTAATTTCCCTGAAAAAAGTAATACTAGGGGTATAATCGAAATTATAGATTTAAATTTCATTGTTAACTCCATTTTTATAATTCGTTTTTATTTGTTGATTTTTTCATTTTATTAATCTGGCTACGAATGCTTTTAAGTGTTGCATCCCAGTTCTCTTTTCTATTTTTTCTTACGATATAAATGTCCCATTCATCTGATTTAAGAGAAAGAATCTGATCTTCAATCTGCTTGATTCCGCTTATGATTTTATCTCCATGCCAATCCAATATGTCTATTGGCAAGTTCTTCTCAGAACTTGGCTCCCTAATGACCGAAAAAATTATTAAAATAATAGCGGCGACAACAGCTGCACCACCAATTGCAAGCCGGTAAAAACT
>JAOTUT010000290.1 GCA_029863735.1 Ignavibacteria bacterium | reverse complement strand
TCTTTACGAGTATTTCATCTGCGGTTTCACCAATTGTTGGTTTGCCATCAGTGATGAAAACAATTAAGTGTGTGCGACTACTATTCCCTTTTTCTTTTAAGGCCAGATCTAATGCCTCTTCAATGTTCGTTCCGCCAACAGCTTTTAAATCTTTAATAAATTTTTCAGCTTTATTAATATTGGTTTCATTTGCCGTTTCAATTTTTCCGAATAGGGAATATGCTTCGGTTGAAAACCTGATTATGTCAAAACTATCGCCACGATTTAAATTGTTAACGCAGTAGAGAAGAGCCTGCTTTGCCTGCTTCATTTTATCTCCAACCATACTTCCCGATACATCGAGAACAAAAGTTATGTTCTTTGGATCAATCTGTTGCTCATCAATTTCAAATGAAGGAGAAGCTGTCAACAAAAAATATCCATCCTCACTATCGGTTTTGTAAGTGAGAAGCGACAAACCGATATCATCATTGTCTGTGCTGTAATATAGCTTGAAGTCAATATCAGGTTTGGTATTTTCTTCTTCAAATGAAATTACGGCGTTGTGATTATTTTTATTGACAACATCAACAGAATGAGTAGGAGAGTAAATGTTTTTGATTTCTTTATTTGTTTTAAGTTTAACCTTTACACTGACACTCTTTACCGGTTTTGCGGAGAATTTTTCTGTGTTCAGCGGATAGACATATTCATACATACCATTATCTGAGTTAAGTATTTCGCGGTAGCTGATGCTGACTTTCTTTTTACTTCTTGACTCGATGGGAAAAATTCTTACTTTAAAAATTCCCTGACCAGTGTATTCCAGTAAAGCAGGATCTTTTATTTGTCTTACTATATCTTCATAAATTTGACGTGCTTTGGTTGCATCAAGCAATTCTGCTGAGACCATTTCGCCGTTTATTTCCATACTGAAATCTTTTATTACTGCTCCTGCTGGAATCGGGAAAATGTAGTAGCCTTCAAGCATTATATCGGATGGATTATAAAATTCCTGGTCGATATAAGTCTCTGCAATATTACCATTTATCTTTACATCTACGTGATGGTAAACAACCTCCAGCGGATAGGGAGATTGAAGTGGTTGTGGTCTGGGTATGATAATTAAACCATCTGCGAATGATAATGTACTGAACAGCAGTACTAAAGCGATTGAAGATATTTTTTTTAACATTTTCTCACCTAATTATTTTATTGTCATCCCGAACTTGGTTCGGGATCTTAATATGTTTTAAGATGCTGAAACAAGTTCAGCATGACTTTATGATTTTACTCAAACTTATAATTTTTATTTGATGCCTGCTCTCTGATGATCTTAAGCATTGCTGCGTCGAGCGTATTTTCTTCAGGATCTTCAGATATTTTCTGTGCTATATAGTCTCTTCTTTGTTTATCAAGCTCACTTATCTGGTTCTGATACTCTTCCCGTTCCTTGGCTTTTTTATCCACGAATGCTTTTTGTTCTTCCATGGTCATATTCTGCATTTCTTTTGGAAGCTGATCTTTTGGAATATCTGCAATATCAACTCCTTCTTTTTCTGCATCAACCAAATCCCACGATTCATTCTTATACTGGCCACTACCTTTCGTAATTGATCTCTCGACCATAACAGATGGCGCAACGCTGCCTGCGTTTGCATCCTGATCTTCCTGACGTTTCTTCAATTCATCCCCGGCGTAACCGTAAGCGATGTAAGTCTCGTTTAATTTTTGTCCAAGCTGAACAAGTTCATCATCAAACGGAGTAGCTATATGAACTACTTCCTGGTTCTGATCAATATTTATGTATGAACCGTCGGCAAGGTTGGCACCGTCTTTCCAGTTTGTCTGCACACCTTCATCGTAGCTGCCGCAGTAGATTGTATTGATAATGATTCCTTTCCCAATTGCTTTTCTGCAAGCCTCTTTATAGTCAATGTTCCCCTGATTGAAGGGTTCGTTGCCAGCAATGAAAATCACTTTGTATTCATCTGTGCTTTTAGTCCATTTGAGATCCTTAATTGCTTCGGAGATTACAGTCCCGCAATATTCGCTGCCCCCATTTGTTTTGAGCTTAAAAAGTTCTTCTGAGATTTTATCGAGATCGTTAGTTAAAGGAGTGATTAACCTGACGTATCCTTCGTCTGCAGATAAACCATCATTGCCATATTCATATAATGCTACATACAGACTGATGGCTATGCTTTCTCTTTTAGAGCGAGCCATTTCATTTACAATTTTCCAAAGTTGGGTTTTGGTCTGCTCAATTAAGCCATCCATACTATTGCTTGTGTCGAGTAAAATTGCAAGTTGAACTGTATTATTAGTGGGATTTTCGCTTGATATTGCTTTGTCTCCGAATAAGACAAGTGAAGAAAAAAAACTAATGAGGAAAATAATTGATTGTTTCATCTTGTGATTCTCCTAAATTGATGATGAAATTTAGCTAAAAGTTGAGGATTTCACTCTGCTTGTTTGGTATAAGTTCCCGGAAATAATGGCTTGAAAAGGGGAAATATTTTTACTTAATATTTTTTGGAACTTAAGTGAATTGAAATAGTATTAAAATGATTTGTAAAATTTAGTATTTAAATAATAGGAGTTGTGCTAATAAAATATATTAGGTTCGTACCTTAACAAATTGATTAAAATTTATCCAAACAAACCATACTAAACTAAATTAAAATTATCCTTCAGCCTCTTTCTGTTTTATCGATTTATTTTTATTTCTTGTGTAAATAATTGAGAGAATAATTAGCGCTGAACCAAGAACTAAAAAGGATAATATTTTGAAAGTTGTATCATCGCTTGTTATTCCTAAAATAAAAACATATACCACAGTTAATAAATATGTTGCAAGCGACATATACCTGTATTTAACGTTTTTAAGAAGGAGACTAAATACATAATATAGAATAGCAAGACCAATCCAGCTAAACGCCACAAACCCACTCGGCAGCATTTGGTAGAGAGAATAGGGAATAATTAGAAGGGCAGTGAGCAGGTAAGCATTGCGCATTTGTTCAGTTTTAAGTTCAAGCTGGTCCTTCTTCCAGTTAAGAATTCGTGCACTTAACAACGCTACAATTCCGCAGCTAATACTAATGCCGCTTGTGGTTCCTGACAGAACGAGGAAAGAGAGGAAGATTAAAATAAAAATGATAAAATTAGCTACAATAATAAACTTGGATCTAAACCAAACGGCAGTAGAGACTACAATTAAACTTTGCCAGCAAAGCCACATAAAGAAATCTGGTTTATCAAACTGAAGAATAATTGCAATGCTTAATGCAACATACCCGGTCATCGCATAATAGAACGTGGCTATCTTGCTTGACTTTTGTGTAAAAAACAGAATTGCAAATCCCAAAAAAATAATTGATGCTAAAAGATTGTAAACCTGTCCAAGCGATGGAGCAGACAGTATGGTTATTAATAAAAACAAACCATAACCCATTGAGGTATTTACCAAAACGCTTAATGCCGTTGGT
>JAOTUT010000467.1 GCA_029863735.1 Ignavibacteria bacterium | reverse complement strand
CGTCAGCACCGATATCCGGTGTTAGAGGTCTTCTTGGATCCCAGTCATAGTCGGTGCTGATTCCAGTAATTGGTTTTGCTCTTCCTTCAAGATAAGTCGCTACGCTTTCATTAATGTGCAAAAATGGCTCAACAAAATTTGGCATTTCATTATAGCTATGTAAATCCTTTTGAGTTACTTGCCATTCTTGAAGTGTGTGGTAATCAAAACCACCAGCTCTAACCAGGCAACTATTTTGACCGGGGGAGTAGAACAGATCATTATAATCCGAGTTGAAGTTGTTTAACGAATAAGAATAAATTGAAGTAGCACAGTACGGGGATTCGTCTCTAGTGTTTACTAAAACATTATTCATTACGTCAGCATTAGTAACGTTATTAAAAATATATAACGCTGCTGATCCAAGCGGATTCACATTGTCACCAACTCCACTGAGATATACTGAGTTGTAATAAATTTTTGGATTGATTTGATTCCATAACTGTATCCCCCCGATTCTGCCACTAAAATGTGTTGAAGTACTCTGGATATCAGACACCATATTGTTGTAAACTTTATTGTTACTGCCGGTAAAACCACCAGTATCACCAGACAATAATATTCCTGCACTACCACGATTTCCACTTGATTTAATATTATGCACTACGTTGTTCCTAATGGTAGTACCATCACAGACTGACGCATTAATGCCTACAACCATTTGGTTAAACTGATAGTCAACGTTAAATCTTATATTCTGCACTATATTATCCTGTATAATAGAATTTTGAATCCAGGCAGCATATATTCCCCAGGTAATTAGACTATCAGTTTCAGAACCAACTTTATTACCTTGAATTATATTATTTGATGCTTTTCTGCTTTGGTCTATACCTGCCACACAAATTCCAACACCAGAACGTTTAACAAAGTTGTTTAGTATTTGATTATTATCCGCTGTAGCAGTGCCAGACTTAGTCCATATTAACAATCCGTATGTTTCTGAATCAAAATCATCTTGAATAAAGGTAACATTCTTTATTACATTATAATCAGAGTTATTATACACACCTAAACCTGCTTTCCATAGATATTGACCTTGAAGGGAATGAATTGTAAGTGTTGTGGGACCCGTAATATCAACACCATCAATAACCAGGTAATTCATGTTTAAAAAGTACAAGATATTCATACCGCTTCCCATAATATCTACTTTTTTACTAGCTGCAGGTTTAATAGTAATTCTGTTATTTGGTCCTGTACCGGCGATCGGTCCTTCTAATTTAAAACCGAAACTGTCTGCAGGTGCTATATAAATATTATTAGTAAGCTCAAGTGTTATAGAACCATTAATTCCATCCGTGTTGAGTTTATTAAATGCATCCTGAATTGTTGCAAAGTCTCCACCAGAACCAACAGCATAAGTCCCGGAAAAAAGTGGATTTGTAACTGGTGCTGTTGCTAGTCCTATTCTCCATAAATTTACTGCTGTATCATCTCTACTGCCATCATACCACATCCAGAATTTATCCTGAACGAACATTATTGTACCTGCTTCCACATAGTTAACATCCCAGCTGCCCGAGGCTCCTAAATTCAGTGCCGGATTATTACCATATTTTGTCCAATTTATTCCATCAGGAGATGTAGCAAGACCAATCTTATACCCATATAGGTTTTGAGCCCAGCCTGTATAAACGAGATAGTACTTATTATTATAAAAAGTACACTGTGGTGCGCAAGCAGCACGATCATCCCACTGGTTAGCTGAACCAACTGATATTATTGGATTATTAACTATATCTCTTTGCCAATTTATTCCGTCGGTTGATGTTGCCCGCCCGATTCTAAAATACGTTGCTGTTATATCCGTCCCTGTGTAATACATAATATATCCTGTGGTCTCCTTAATAACACTGCACCAAAGGACTCCGCCAGCTTCCCAACTATCAGTTCCTGCGGATAACACAGGGTTGCCCGAATATTTAGTCCAATTGATTCCATCAGGAGATGTAGCGTAACCGATTTGTCGGGTTGAGTTATTCAAACCATAATACCACATTTTATATTGGCCATTTTCTCTTATTACTCCTCCTAGTTCCACACTTTCTTCGTCCCAGGTTCCTATATCTGGAACCAAAACAGGATTCCCGGAATACTTTGTCCAATTGATTCCATCCAAAGACCAAGCAAATCCTATACGATATGGTCGCCACGAAACTTCTGGCCCAGACGAACCACCATAAAACATTTC
>JAOTUT010000289.1 GCA_029863735.1 Ignavibacteria bacterium | reverse complement strand
GAAGTAAAAAGTGAGTTCGGTGAAGGAACTGAATTTATATTTACTTTACCGATAGCTTCAACAAAAATTCTATTAATAGATCCTAATAACCGGGAAAGAATGTTTTACTCAAAAGTGTTGATAAACATTACAACCGATTATGCAATAAACGTTGTTTCAAACGGGAAAGAAGCTCTTGAAAGAATTATTCAATCACCTCCTGCTCTCGTAATTACTGAACATAAAATGCCGATAATGAGCGGATTTCAATTAATAGAGGAATTGATTAAGAATAATTTAAAAGAAACTATTCCAGTAATTGTATTAACTGCTGACATTGAACGTGCCGATATCCAGAAATACACAGAATTGGGGATAGAGTATATTTTTAACAAGCCGGTAAACTTGATTAATTTAAAAGCTGCAATTGAAAAATCCTTGAGGAAAAGAAATCATTAAAACTCTGCACTTCTACATAATCCGATAGACATACCAACCCGAATCTACTTCTTCAACATAAATAAAATAATCCGGGAAAATCTTGGGCAGCTTTGCGGACTCATTGGCATAAATAAATCCAGTTGCCATATTCTCAAATCTTAATATTTGAATGAACACACAGCCGGGATAATTTTTGTCAACGTAAATAGCATTGCATCCAACTAAAGCAAGGGCTTTGTCAGCTTGATCTTTCTGATTATTATTAAATGATGCTAGAAGCTCCCGAAAATTATTCACATTTGTTTTTAGGTAATTTATCAGATCAACATCGGGCATAGTGAAAAGTTTTAACGAAAGATAGAATGATGAGTCATTTGAAGAAAGAGAACTAAGTTCTGAAAGAGAGTCCCGGACAGTGTAAATGAAATCCGGCAATAGAAATCTTCTGATCGCAAAAATCTTCCAGGCATTGTCCTGTTTAATTAAGTAGCAATAAAAATCAATTGTCTTTTGATTATGCTTGACCTCAACAGCGAAAATAATTTTATTCACTGTTGCTTTTATCTGATGAAAAGAAACTTCCCCCTCTCCCTTTAACTCCTCACCAATTGTCGGTTGATCGGGCTCATTCAACATTTCACCTGAGTAATAATCAGCTTTATCAGGAAAGTTTGTTTTGCTGAAAAACATATCCACCAGCCATTCTGGTGATCCTTGAGAAAATTGCTGCGATAAAATCTGAATTGAGAATAGAAACATTAAACAAGAAATATTTAGAAATTTTATTTTCATTTATTTCTTCTTTAAAACAAAACCTGTTGAACCGTTAAGTGTCACTATTTTCTGCACGGTCTTAGTAGGAATAATTCCAGCAACATTTTCATCAACTAAAGCATTCCATTCGCCACTTGGTAACTCTACTTCCAGAAAAGTCTTTGGATCTGCATTAAAAAGAACTACGAATTCTTCATTTTTATATTTGACAGAATATCCCAAAGCAAAAGGGTTTTTCTTTAAATCAAAAAAATTGACATCATCATAATCTGCTCTTGTGAAAGCTTCATATTCTTTCCGCAGTTCAATTAATCCCTTATAATAATTAAGAAGGTCACTGTTGATTTTTGCCTGCTCATAGTTGATGTAATTAGTTTCGTTATCTTTGTTATAGCTGTTGTGATCTATCGTTCCTTTATGAGGATCATCAACCGGGATATCAAAAGGAATGACTTTACTTCTTGCAAATTCCTGTCCCGAGTGAATCATCGTAATTCCGCGGGATGTAAATAAAAATAATGCTGCAAGCTTGTTGAGTTTTAACTGAGTTGGTGTGAGTTTCACGTGCTTATCAACATCTTTTATAACCTGATCTTTTTTAACATTACCCAGACCAAGCCGAATAAAATCGCCAAGGGTATAACCATCGTGTGATTCAAGATAATTTACAGAGTGTTCAGGTTTTTTAAATAATCCTAAAGTATCCTTTGCTAGAGTCCCATTCACGTAACTTTTAATTCTCGCTGGATTATTGTTACCGTACCATTTTCCAAAAATCCAGCCTAGTCCGCTGAAAGGATTTTCACCTTTAATTCCATTACGTATTTGATCATTCCAGGCACCCCAACCCCGAACTGAAAATCCAGCAGGATCATAACCCCCACCCCAAGGTTCACAAACAAAAACTACATAAGGATTAATTTTCTTTGCTTCGAAAATAATCTGCTCGATTGTTTCCCAATCAAGTAGTTTTCCAAGATCGAAACGGAATCCGTCAACGTGATATTCATACATCCAATAGAGAACACTCTCAACAATCATTCTTCTTGCCATTGGTCTTTCAGTTTTGAAATCGTTGCCGCATCCGCTTTGAGCAATATAATTTCTTTTTTCATCCAGCCTGAAATAATATTCTTTATCGATTTGTTTAAGATTTCCAATTTCATATTCTGAAATGTGATTGTAAACCACGTCCATAATAACAGCAATTCTTTCTTTGTGAAATGCTTTCACCATATCCTTAAAATCAGTAACAGCTTTTGCATCTTTTCCACTCCATTCATCCAATTTGAGTTCACGAACATTTTCACTATAATAACTTTCGGGTGCAAAGAATGCTGCGGTCATATATCCCCAGTGATTCCTTTCGTATGGATTCCAGCTGTTATATTTTCCATTAAGCGAATCTTTAAACGGAGTTTCATTATTTGCAAACTCCTGAGCAGGAAGAAGCTCAATTGCATTAACGCCCAGATTTTTTATATAATCTAGTCCTCCGGTTTTTCCTTTTTCCACCAGACCTTCATATGTTCCTCTTTCAGTTACGCCGGAAGAAGCATGTTCTGTCATATCGCGAATATGCATTTCATAAATTATCAGATCACTCCAATCCAATTTTATCCACTCATCACCTTCCCAATCATAATCACCTTCTTTTACAACTATTGATCTTCGTGGATTAAAGTAGGTTTGCAATGACGAAACGGCTCTTGCATAAGGATCTATACAAACGATATCTTCTATACAGGGTGTTCCGGGATGACAAACTTTGAATCCATAAAACAATCCGTAAAGTTCTCCCGTTAGAGATGTTTCCCAAACACCATCTTTATCTCTGATCATAGGAAATTCTTTTCCCTTGGTTTGTTCGGGCTGCTCGAATGTGAGTAGTGAAATTTTTTCTGCATTCGGTGCGAACAACCTAAAATATGTTTTACCATTTTCTACAAACGAACCAAGCTTTTTGCTGGAATAGATTTCATCAAGTGCTTTTTGCTTTTTCTGAAAAGATGTTTGAGGTGTTTTTGTTTGATCGGTTACGTACAATTTATTTCCCATAATTGTTATCAATAAAATTATTGTGATGACGATATGTTGGTATTTCAATTTCATTATATTTTTCTTGTATGACAGATTAGTCATCTGTTCCGCTGTTATTAAACTTAGCTACTGTAAATTTCTCCATCAACAACAGGTGTTACACAAATCAAAGGATGTTCCGCTACTTTAAAGTTTGAAAATATTTCCTCAAACAACTGAAAATGCATTCCTTTTTTCTCAAATTTATGAAACCTG
>JAOTUT010000288.1 GCA_029863735.1 Ignavibacteria bacterium | reverse complement strand
TCTGCCGAAGTTTTTCTGAAAGATGAAACTAAACTTGATGTGTTGATTAACAATGCTGGTCTTATGTCTCAGACCAAAAAATTGAATGACAAAGGTGTTGAGATGACATTCGCTGTTAATGTTCTCGGGCATCATTTTTTAACTAAATTGTTTGCTGATTCGTTAAAGAAAGCAAGCCCATCCAGAATTATTATTGTTGCTTCCGATTATGCGGGCGGACTTGACCTGGATGATATAAATTTTGATAAAAGAAGTTACGATCTGACTGCAGCTTACAAACAATCCAAACAAGCAAACCGAATGTTAACTCGTGAATGGGCAAAGCATTTGGGCAAAGATAATATTTCTGTTTACTCAATGACGCCGGGCTGGGTACCTAACACCGACTTGTTCAGAGAACAATCAACTTTCAATAAAGCTGTTCTAAAAACAGTTGGATTTGTTGGAGGAAGAACGGTTGAGCAGGGAGCTGACACAATTGTATGGCTTGCATCAAGTGATAATATTCCCGGAAGTAATGGCGGATTTTATAAAGATAGAGAAGAATTAGTCTGTCAGTTTAACAATCCTGAAAATGAAAAGAAGCTTTGGAGTAAATGCGAAGGGTTTTTAACTTAAATATAGAAAACCTATGACACCGGTTTAGTAGATGATCAACGATTTTGACAAGCCATTAATAATCGAGTGGTGATTTATTCTCATAATTCAGTTTGCCTATCCCCCGGTTTGGCATAAGACAATCGTGCAATTCTTTTAGTTTCATGGTAGCTATCCAATCCGCTGATTGCTATTGAGCCTGCTTTTTCAATATCAACAAAACCATCTTTTAGAACCACATCCTCAGGCAAGATTATCTCAATAATTTCTCCTACTATAAAAATTGTTCTATTGAGTTTTATTTCCTGTTCTTCAACGAACTTCAGCCCAATTTTAATCTTTGATTCGTTAACGTAGGGAGCTTTTATTGTTTCGGTGAATTCAGGAGTCAGTCCGCAAGCACCAAACTCAGAAATATTATCTTCATATCTAGCAGATGTTTGATGTGCCTGCTTAAATATTTCTTTATTAATATGATTGATTGTGAAAAAGCCAGTTTCTTTTAAGTTACTGTAAGTGTGTCGTTCCACAGAAACGGGGCGTATTAAAAATCCAAGTGCTGGTGGATTTGCACCAACATGAATAACGGAATTAAAGATTGCAAGATTAGTTATGTCTTTAACGGATATTGTTCCAATTAGGTTTGCACTTTTAAATCCCGACAATGAGTTTATAAGGTTTGTACGGTAGAGTTTGTCAAATTCTAAAATGTTTTCTTTGCTAAAGATCATAATCAAACCTCCGGATATTACTAATTTGTATTAAAAAGGCTAAGATTCAAAACTCTAATTTACCGGTTCATTCCTCAATTCTGCACGCTCGTCGTCTTATTTTTTTAAACGCTTAATCTACCTTTTAATTTTGAATCAGCAAGTAAAATTTATTTATCACAAACTTGGAAAGAGATAAAAAATGAAAAGATTAAATTTAACCGTCGTTGCGCTTCTAGCTTTCATCGCTCTCTTATGTACTTGTACGTGTTGAAAGATCATCAGCATTTAAAGAGTGAGTGGATAAATAAGTTTTAACTCTAACCGGCATAATTTAGGATGGGAATGTCGGATCTCGTTCAGATTCATAAAAATCTCTTATTTTTCAAGCATTACAATAAAATTTTTGTTAATGAGCTTTATACCATCATACAAAAAAATATCCGAAGAAGAGTTCGCAGAGCGAATAAGACGAGCGGATATAATTCTAAAAAGCTGTACAAGCTGTCCGCGTGATTGCAAAGTTGACAGAACAAGTGGCGAGCTCGGGACTTGCCAAAGTGGTGACAAGCCAATTGTCTCATTCTCAACTCCCCATTTTGGTGAAGAGCCCGTTTTATCGGGAACGAACGGAGCTGGAAATATTTTTTTCGGCAACTGCAATTTGAGATGCGACTACTGCCAGAATTTTACTATTAGCCAAAATCCTTTAACTGAAAAATTAAATGAGGTTTCTGTCCATAGACTTTCAGAAATTATGATTAAGCTTCAGGACAAGAATTGTCACAATATAGGTTTGGTCTCGCCAACACATTTTGCTGTGTCAATTCTTAAATCGATTAAACTTGCTGTTGAAAAAGAATTGAGTCTTCCCATTATTTATAATTCAAACGGATATGATTCTGTGGAGATTCTCAACCTTTATAAGGATGTGGTTGATATTTATCTGCCAGATTTTAAATATGGAGACAACATTAATGGAAGACGTTACTCAAAGGCACAAGATTATTTTGATAAAACAAAGCTTGCAATCATAGAAATGTATGATCAAGTTAGCAGTGAGCTTGTTTACGAAAATGGTGTTGTTGTTCGAGGATTAATTATCCGTCACCTCGTTCTACCAAATGGATTAGCAGAGTCGGAAGAGGTTTTCAAATTTATCAGCAGAGAGCTGGATCCCAAAATTCATATCTCGGTGATGGCGCAATACTATCCTACTAATCGTGCATCAAAAAATATTTTACTTAACAGGACAATTACGGAGACAGAATATGTAAGAGTCTTGGAACTGCTGGAGAAGTATAGTTTAGAAAACGGCTGGGTTCAGGAAATGGAGAGCAACGATTTTTACCGCCCTGATTTTAACGAAGACAGAAAAGATCCTTTTGGTAATAAAAAGCTATTAGAAAACGCGGGTCCCAATTTTTAATTTTGAATATTAGTCTGATGTATTTGGAGGGCAAGGCATGAGGCTTCAATTGAATTCACAAAACACAATCTACTTTTTTTCTATCAATTGGGAGTTTAATAATTCAATATCTGACTTAACCATCTTTCAATTTCTTCAACACTCATTCCTTTTCTTTTATGATAATCTAGTGCTTGGTCCTTACCAATTTTTCCAACTGTAAAATATTTTGCTTCCGGATGAGAAAAGTACAAACCGCTAACACTTGCAGCAGGATACATTGCCATACTTTCTGTTAATTTTATTCCTGCGTTCTTTTCAACTTCAAGCAATGAAAGGATAATCGGCTTTTCTGTATGATCAGGTTGGGCAGGATAGCCCGGAGCTGGACGGATACCAGTATATTTTTCTTTTATTAATTCTACATTAGAAAAGTTTTCATCGTAAGCGTATCCCCAATATTCTTTTCTCACGAGCTTGTGCAGATGTTCAGCAAAGGCTTCGGCTAGTCTGTCTGCGAGTGCTTTAACCATAATACTGTTATAATCATCGTGTTCTTTTTCAAACTTTTCAACTAGCTTTTCAATCCCGATTCCTGTGGTAACAGCAAACATTCCGATGTAATCGTTAATTCCACTTTCTTTCGGCGCAATAAAATCAGCAAGAGCAATGTTTGGTTCGTTTTTCGACTTTTGCATTTGCTGTCTAATAGTATGAAGAACCCTTCTAACTCCACTCTTTGATTCATCGGTATATATTTCAATGTCATCTAAACC
>JAOTUT010000287.1 GCA_029863735.1 Ignavibacteria bacterium | reverse complement strand
GGATTTGGGCTACTTCGACATGCTATTTGGTTATGAGTGGGAAAAGGTTAAAAGTCCTGCTGGTGCGTGGCAATGGCAAGCTAAAAATGTTAAGCCAGAACATATGATACCGGATGCCCACGATCCATCAAAAAAACATCCGCCTACGATGACAACCGCGGATATAGCTATGCGCTTCGATCCGATTTATGAACCTATAGCACAAAGATTTCACAAGGATCCGAAAGCTTTCGCTGATGCGTTTGCAAGAGCTTGGTTTAAGCTAACTCACCGTGATATGGGACCAAAGGCTCGTTATCTAGGTCCTGAAGTTCCAAAAGAAAACCTGATATGGCAGGATCCAATTCCTGCAGTCAATCATAAGCTTATCAATAAAAAGGATGTCGCGGGTCTCAAAAAGAAAATTTTAGATTCAGGATTATCGATAGCGGAACTGGTTTCAACTGCCTGGGCTTCGGCTTCTACTTTCCGTGGTTCGGATATGCGCGGAGGAGCCAACGGTGCTCGCATTCGATTAGAACCACAAAAGGATTGGGAAGTAAACGAACCTGCACAACTGGAAAAAGTTCTGAAAAAACTTAAAAATATTCAGAAAGATTTTAACAGTAAACAAAAAGATGATAAAAAAGTTTCTCTGGCTGATCTTATCGTGCTTGGTGGATGTGCTGCAGTAGAATCTGCGGCTAAAGATGCCGGCTACAAGATTGAAGTTCCATCTTCTCCGGGACGTATGGATGCATCACAAGCACAGACTGATGTTGAATCATTCGCTGTGCTTGAGCCCGAGGCTGATGGTTTCCGCAATTACCAGAAAAAAGCTTATACAGTTGCAGCTGAGGAAATGTTAGTTGATAAAGCGCAGCTCCTTACATTAAGTGCACCAGAGATGACAGTGCTCGTCGGTGGATTGCGTGTTCTGGGTACTAACTATGGGCAGTCTAAACACGGCGTATTTACAAACCAGGTTGGGAAACTTACAAACGACTTCTTTGTTAACCTGCTGGATATGGGAACAGTTTGGAAACCCATGTCTGACAAAGGAGATACATTTGAAGGTCGGGATCGCAAGACAGGCAAAACCAAGTGGACAGGCACCCGAGTCGATCTGATCTTTGGATCAAACTCGCAGTTGCGTGCACTTGCCGAGGTTTACGCACAGAATGATGCAAAAGAAAAATTCGTGCGTGACTTCGTAACAGCATGGAACAAGGTTATGAACGCGGATCGCTTAGACCTTGTTTGATCGCACTATAACCAAGTTCGAGGGGTTCTAAATTGAAATGCAAGAAAAAGGAGACTTCGGTCTCCTTTTTTATTTTTTCTAATAGGTTATCAAATCAATTTAATATCTTCGAGGAAAGGAAACTTCTTTCTGACTTCATTCACATAATTTTTATCAAGATCAACAACAATTACTTTCTCTTCATTTTCAACAGAAATTAATTCTTTCCCCATCGGATCAAATACACTGCTGAAACCAACATAATTTAATTTTGGATCCTTCTCCACTCTGTTAACTCCGGCAATGTAACACTGGTTTTCAATCGCACGAGCTTTTAATAATGTTCGCCAGTGTTCAATTCTTGTATCAGGCCAGTTTGCAATGTTTACAATCAAATGAGCTCTTTTCTTTCCATATTTTCTGAATAATTCCGGGAAACGTAAATCATAACAAATGGTTAATCCGATTTTCCACTTTTTTATTTTTGTCATCGCAGGTTTGGTACCCGCATTAAAGTGCTCATTTTCGCCTGAGTACGAAAATGGATGAACTTTTCTGTAAAGCTTAACAAGATTTCCATCCGGTTTAATGTGAATCAGAGTGTTGTAAATACGCGTATTTCTTCTTTCAATAATTCCTGCAAAAACATTTGCAGATTTATCTTGAGCAATAGAGGAAAAAAATCTGAACGAATCTCCCTGAATAGTTTCTGACATTTCTTTCGATTTCATCGTGAATCCTGTTAGAGTCATTTCGGGAAAAATGAAGAGTTCAACTCCATTAATGTCCTGAACAAAAGAGAGGATCTGCTTCTTGTTCGTCTCTTTATCTTCCCAGACCGGGCTATATTGAATTAAGGCAATTTTCATATCAACTGATTGGCATTATTTATTATCTTACGCATCATTAAAATAATAAATATTTAACGAATTAGATTTGAGTAAACCCGAAGAAAAAATCCCTGTTACAATATTAGGTGCAACAGGAAGCGTTGGGCAAAAGTTTATAGAATTGCTTGCAGATCATCCCTGGTTTGAAATTACAGGATTATGTGCTTCTGATAAGTCTGCTGGGAAAAAATATAAAGATGCAGTTGACTGGTTTCTCCCCTCGCCTCTTCCTAAAAAAGTTGAGGAAATCATTGTTCAAAAATGTGAACCATCACTAGAAGCCAAAATTGTTTTTTCGGGATTGGATTCATCTGTTGCTGGAGAAGTTGAAACTGAATTCGCCAAAGCTGGTTACAAAGTTATTTCCAATTCAAAAAATCACCGGATGGATGAAGATGTTCCACTTCTTATTCCCGAGGTAAATCCAGATCATCTTGATTTAATAAAAATCCAGAAATATGGTGATGGTTGCATCGTAACAAATCCGAATTGCTCAGTGATCGGACTTGTGATTGCATTAAAACCTCTAATTGATAATTTCGGTTTGGAAGAAGTAAATGTTGTAACCATGCAGGCAATTTCAGGCGCCGGTCATCCGAGAGTTGTTAAACTTGATATGGAGGATAACGTAATCCCTTTTATCAAAGGAGAAGAATCTAAAGTTGAAATTGAACCGAAAAAAATTCTTGGCTCGCTTAGTCACGATAAAATTATTTTTACTGACTTTAAAGTAAGTGCGCAATGCAACCGAGTTAATGTTTCTGACGGGCATACTGAATGTGTTCAAATAAATCTGAAAAAGAAAGCTACTGTTGATGAAATAATACAATCCTGGGAAAGTTTTAAATCGATTCCACAGAAAATGAATCTTCCTCTGACACCTCTACAGCCAATTCATTACAGTCATGATGAAGCCTTCCCTCAGCCAAAACATCAACGCAATACAGATAAAGGAATGGCAGTTTCAATCGGAAGACTGCGCAAAGATTCTATCTTCGATTACAGTTTTGTAATACTCTCTCATAACACCATCAGAGGTGCTGCTGGCGGAGCAATACTTTGCGCTGAACTTATGAAAGCTAAAGGGATAATTTAACAGGGCCTGCAAGTAAATTTACCTCAATAGTAAAACCAATTAGTTTTATATTTGACAATCAATTATGCGTTCAACGACAAATTCAATAAAAATATCGACTGCTAAAAAATCACATGATTCTTCATCGAAAATTGAGAATCCAATGTTCGGATTTGATCTTTTCGATTCGCTGCCCGATATGTACTTCCTGCTTGATGCTAATGCTGAGATCCTCAAGCAAAATAATCATGCAAAAGAAATTATTAAAGCGAATTTAAGGTCTAGCCCTTCGAACTTTCTTGACCTGGT
>JAOTUT010000286.1 GCA_029863735.1 Ignavibacteria bacterium | reverse complement strand
TTATTATGATAGCGGGCATCATCAACAATAGTCACAGGTAGTTCCTCAAAATCAAGAAAGTAAGCGGTACTATAAGATGTATTAAGAAGGAAAATATTTTTGGTCGGAGTCCACCCTTTATCGCAAAATCTGAAGACAACATTCATATTAGGAATGAATTCTCCCTGTACATCGAATTCGATGACTAGTTTGTTGTTTCCGGTTAAAACCGGCAGAGCTATTTCATTATTAGTTGTGTAGGTATTTAAGCTTTTAACAATAAATCTGCCCACGGCGGACTGAGAGTATATATTTTCAGTTAGAATCAGAACTATTGTTATAAGAAAAAGTGATTTCATTTGTCCCCGTGTTAATCAAAAATCAAAAATTTCTACACATTTAATAGAATTGAAAGGTATGAATATGCCGATGCTCTCTCCTTCTCTTTCTATTTCAAGCAGCAAACCGTCATCATAAGCATTAACCAGTTTTCCTGATTTGAAAACTATTTCATACAACGGTTGATCTTCCTTGGGGTCTTTTGTAGCACCATAGTTTTCGTGCATAGTAACATTTAAAGTGTGATTGATGTATTCAGTCCAGTCGAGGTTCATTTTCAGTCCTTAGGATGTTTTATTTGATGGTGCAATTTATATGTTTAGTAAATAAGAGTCATGTGCTATTTATATGGAATAAAAAACCCCTGGAATTAAGAATTTCAGGGGTTGAAAATATTTGTAATTAAGTCATGCTATAAAGCTTTTATCTCATGAACCAGCTTACTCATCGCTTCTTTAGAATCACCAAAATACATTAATGCATTCGGATAGAAGAAGAGCTCGTTATCAATTCCAGCATAACCAACATTCAGTGAACGTTTGTTAATTATAACAGTCTTTGCATAATCAACATTAAGAATCGGCATACCGTAGATCGGACTGCTCTGGTCGTGTCGTGCAGCAGGATTAACTACATCGTTAGCACCAATAACAATTGCAACATCTGTGTTTGGGAAGTCATCGTTTATATCTTCCATTGCAAGAAGTTTATCATATGGAACCTGAGCTTCGGCAAGAAGCACGTTCATATGTCCGGGCATTCTACCTGCAACGGGGTGAATTGCAAACCTTACATTGATTCCCTTCTTCTCTAAAACATTCATTAAATCTCTCACAGCATGCTGTGCCTGACCTACTGCCATTCCATAACCCGGGACAATAACAACACTACTTACACTATCAAGTAGCATAGCAAGTTCTTCGGAGTCAATTGACTTAGCAGTTCCTTTATGTGCTTTGCTGTCTGCTGCAGGACCTTCGGCACCGGCAGAAGCCCAACCGCCCATCACTACATTCATCAGTGATCGGTTCATTCCTTTGCACATAATGATTGTAAGAATAATACCTGAAGCACCAACGAGTGCACCTGCAATAATCAGCATATTGTTATTTAAAACAAATCCTGTCATCGAAGCTGCTAATCCTGAATATGAGTTAAGAAGTGAAATTGCAACCGGCATATCCGCTCCGCCAATCGGTAATACCAGAAGAACTCCTAAGAGCAGTGATACTCCAACAATTCCAATTACAACTTCGATGTCAAAAGGATTGATTACAACAATTATACCCGCAGCTAAAACAGCGAGTAATAAGATTGCATTCATCGGATGCTGCAAGGGATATTTCACAACTTTTCCTGTTACAATTCCCTGTAGTTTTCCAAATGCAATTAATGACCCCGTGAACGTGACCGAGCCAATTAAAATACTTAGAATGATGGTTATTGTAGTTGAGATATCAAAATTATCTGCACCGGTAAAAATTCTGTCATACTCAGCAAAAGCAACAAGTGCAGAAGCCCCTCCTCCAAATCCATTAAGCAAGCCAACCATCTGCGGCATTCCAGTCATCTGAACTTTTAATGCAAATACAGCACCTATAAATGAACCAAGGACAAGACCGAGAATTATATATTCAAAAGTCAAAATTCTTTGATCGAAAAGAGTTACCACTATTGCAAGCAACATACCAAGAGCTGCAAGCTGGTTACCCTGCCGTGCAGTTTTAGGTGAGCTTAGTTTTTTTATTCCGAATATGAAACAAACCGAAGCTACTAAGTAAACGAGATATAATACTATTTCCATCGGTTTTCCCCTTACTTCCCGTCAGAGCCGGACCGAGACGGCTTCTTAAACATTTTTAGCATTCTATCAGTAACCAGGAATCCGCCGACCACATTTATCATTGCAAAGACGATTGCAACGACTCCAAGTATAGTACTGATAGACATTTCACCAACTCCGGCACTTAGTAAAGCGCCTACAATTGTAATTCCGGAAATAGCGTTTGATCCGGACATAAGAGGAGTGTGTAATGTTGGTGGTACTTTTGTAATTAGCTCAAAGCCCACAAAGATGGCTAGTACAAAAACGTATATGAGCATTAATAATCCGAAAATATCCATTTAGAATTTCCTTTTATTATTTTGATTTAAAATTTTTAATGGTCATTCCGGCTTGTCCGGAATCTGAACTCACAACAAATCTTTTATTCTTTGATTAAAAACTTCACCATTATGGGTTATCAAAGATTCTTTTACAATTTCATCTTCAAGCTTTAATTCTACTTTTCCTTCTTTACCAATATGTTGAATCAGAGCGAGAATATTTTTTGAATACATTTCACTCGAGTGAGTCGGAACAAGGCTAGGAAGATTCGGTTCACCTATAATTGTAACGCCATGCTTCTTAACGATTTTTCCCTTTTCACTAACTTCACAGTTACCGCCAAACTCAACAGCCATATCAAGAACAACACTGCCGGGTCTCATGTGTTTTACCATCTCGTCGGTGACAAGCACAGGTGCTTTCTTACCCGGAACTAATGCAGTAGTGATAACTATGTCAGCTTCAGTGATATGTTTGAAGATAAGTTCTTTCTGTTTTTTAAGAAATTCTTCTGAAGCTTCTTTAGCATAACCACCTGCATCCTGCATATCTTCAGTACCTTCAACTTCCAGAAATTTTCCGCCAAGGCTGAGCACTTCTTCTTTTACTGCAGCACGAATATCAGAGACTTCAACAACTGCACCTAATCTTTTAGCAGTGCCGAGTGCCTGTAAACCTGCAACCCCAGCGCCCATAATAATAACCTTTGCCGGTGAAATTGTACCTGCCGCAGTCATCATCAAAGGAAAGATTTTGCCAAGAGTATCAGCACACATAACAACGCTTTTGTAGCCGGCAATGTTTGCCTGTGAACTGAGAGCATCCATTTTTTGTGCTAGTGTAGTTCTCGGAATCATATCCATCGAAATGACATTAATTTTTTTTGCGGCACATTTCTGTGCGAGTTCCGGATAGTTCAATGGATAAAGAAAAGTAATTAGAATTGTTCCTTCTTTAAGAAGGTCCAGTTCACTTTTTCCTGCTACGGGATGATCGAGAGGACGCTGAACTTTTACAACAACATCTGCTGATGAGTAAAGTTCAGATAAGTTAACAACTTTAGCCCCTGCTTTTTCGTACATTTCA
>JAOTUT010000285.1 GCA_029863735.1 Ignavibacteria bacterium | reverse complement strand
TCGAATGATTGCTGTAAAATAGCATCGTCAGATGTAGAAATTTGTTCTCCGGTTCTATTGAAAGAACCCCAAAGGTTAGGATTAGCGCCGGGATTAGAAATTACATTTCCAACCCATACGAAAGGCAGGCGTCCTGTAAATATTCCTGTACCACCGCGCAATTGTGTGGTTCGATCTCCTGTAATATCCCAGTTGAATCCTACTCTAGGTGAGAATAATGCTTGAGTCCCGGGAAGCTTGCTTTGATCGACCAATTCGGGCTGATCATTTTCATCAAGTAGTGTTAATCCTCTTGAGTAAGGATTATCCACCGGTTCCGTAAAATACATAGGAAGATCTACTCTTAACCCAGCAGTTAAATTGAAAACGGGCGATACAAGAAATTCGTCCTGAACATAAAAAGATAATTGACCGACTTCAATTTTTTCACCTTTAAATGGATCCGCTGTAACCGGGTTTACAAACATATCCCTAAAATTAATGAAGTTAGAGTCAGCTGGATTTGTTAAAGTAAAGAATTCATCCAATGATCCAAAAGTTGTGCCACCAAATTGATATGGCACCATGAACAAACCATATCGGAATATATTGAACGCATTAAAGAACTTAAAATATTCAAAAGTTCCACCCGCAGTAACAACATGATTACCAAGAAAATAACTGAAGTTGTTAGTTACCTGCAATACATCCTGGTCCAGTATATTATGAATTGAGAATGGCTCATGACCTATGGTAGTATAATTAACTCCGGCCTCATTAATTTGAATGGTAGGGAATGGTTCACTAAACGGATCTCTATAGTCCCTGAACCGGTTATAGCTTGCAAAGAATCTGTTCGCAAAATTCTCTGATCTGGAATTTAATTCCATAGCGAAAGAGTTTAACCTGTTGTTTATTTTGTAGCCGGAATTTTGAAAAGGTAGACTGGATTCATTCGGCCCGCGTCCTCCCTGGCTAAGAACAAAAGGATGAGGAGGCAAATCTCTTCTTGCATCTAAACGATTATATCTAAAGGATAGGTTATTACTTTCGTTGATATTCCAGTCCAGTTTGATCAATATTTTTTCATTTTCTGTATTATGAACAAAACCATCATACGCACCCGGGTCATATCCATATACTTGAATCATTCTGGTCCTAATGGAATCCATTACACTCGCTCTTACCCTCGATTCACCAAATCCCACTTCTCCGCCTGTATTAGCAATGAAGTTTGTTCCCGGATCTTCTCTACGCTCTATCTCGCCATTCAGAAAGAAAAATAACTTGTCCTGAACAATTGGACCACTTACAGAAAATCCACTCTGGTTAAATGAAAGATCAGGATTAGCAATTACATCATTACCGCTTACGGTATTGCCCAGAAGTGTTTCATTTCTGAAAAAGCTGTACAATGATCCTTGGTATCGATTAGTTCCAGACTTAGTGACAACGTTAATGCCTGCACCTGTGAATCCACCCTGGCGAACATCATATGGTGCAATAGACACCTGAACCTGTTCAACTGCATCGTATGGAACCGGTTCCGAATTTGTCTGACCGCCGGGAGCGGGATCATCAAGACCGAAAGGATTATTAAAATATGAACCATCAAGGGAGATATTATTATAGAGCCAGTTTTTGCCTCCAAAACTGTAGTTACCATCGCTGCGGGGATCAAGCCTGGTGAGATCTCTTATGCTTCTTTTGATGGTGGGCAAAGTCTGAATCTGGTCAACTTCAACATAGGTTGCTGCGCCGGTTCTATCGCTATTTAATACTGCATCCTGTTCGGCAGTAACAACAACTTCGCCAACTGTAACAGCTTCGCTTTCCAAGGTAAACTCTATTCGGAAGTCTTGACCAAGGTTTAGAATTATATCTTCCTTCTTTTGAGGATTATACCCGATATACGAAACTGTAACTGTATATGGACCACCTACCCTCAGGTTGGGTAAGTTAAAAAATCCATTGTCTCTCGTAGCTGCACCGTACTGACTACCACTAGGTACGTGTTCAGCAATTACATTAGCCCCGGGTAATGGATTCCCATCGGCATCTTTTACAATTCCATTTAAAGAAGCTGTTGTTACTCCCTGAGCCATTATTGTTTTTGGTAAGACTATAAGAAGAGTTAATACCAAAAAAAACCTCAGTATAAATTCTATTCGCATATGCCCTCTCACTTATTTATTAATGAATAATTAATTAATTAGAGTCGCAAATAAATTTTAAACTTTCGTACAGAAGATTCTTTTTCTGGTTGATTAAAAATATCATTTGTTTTCTCGATGTCAAATAAACATTATTATAAAATCTAAAAAAATAAATGGTGATTGGGCAGATTCCTCTAAATCAGGCCAATATTAGAATTATTAACCTTACGGAAGAACAATTTCAATTTTTCTTCATCAAGAAGGTTATTTGTTCTTACGCCGCTGCAAATATCTAAACCGTACGGCTGAACAGTTTTAATAGCTTCCAATACGTTTCCCGGATTTAAACCACCGGCAAGAATAACGGGGATGTTAAATTCTTCTACAATTTTTTTGCTTATATCCCAGTTGTGTGTTCGTCCTGTTCCACCAAGTTCTTTAACTTTTAACCTAGGATTTCCGGAGTCAAGCAGTAAGGCATCTACGTATTCCTGTACTTTTATAGCTTCTTTAACAGAACTCTCACCTAAAACATGAATTACCTGTACAATCTTAACTCCTTTTAACTGTTTTTTTAACTTTTTAAGTTCTTCAAATGATACGTGATCAACTAATTGCAGTGTGTTTACTTTTGTTTTTAGTTGTTGATTTATAATTTCTTCAGCAGACTGTTTGCTGGTTATAAGAAATGTCGCAACAGGTGGGGGAACATTTACAGCTATTTCAGCAATTAGATTGTCATCAATAACACCCGGACCACTTGGCATCTCGGAAACCAAACCTAATGCTGAAGCTCCCTGCCTGATTGCAAGCATTGCTTCTTCTACTGACGCAATGCAGCATATCTTAACGCGAATATAGTTGTGCATAAGTTATGTTTTTCTTTTTCTTTGTTTGGTTGGAAAAATAATTAATTTCAACATAAAATTTTGAGTTAAAGGGGCTTTGAAGTTAGATTTAATAAGGACTTTAAAATAAACCTAAAAAGTGTGGAATAGATTTTATTAATAGTTTATGCCGTCTAATAAACTGATGATCAATGAAAAATCAATAATAGCTTCCTTACCAAAAGTATCAAGCTTACAATGCTCTAAAAGCTGCTGTTTTATTTTATTATGTTTTAGGCTAAAATGATTTCGTACTTACATTCAAATTTCATCAATAGATAAATCATCTAGAAAATGTAAAACGGTTGTCGTATGGTTTTGTAATAAATATGTCCAGTACTTAGGTAAGCAAACTTGTATTATGGCTTCATTTTTATGAGGTAATCTTTTTTCTATTATACTACCAGTAAAATCTCCCTTTAACAATGTTCCATCTTCTTTTATAAGAATATTAGTTTCCAAAGATTTATAATCTATGTATAAGTTGGTTTCAGTCAT